>SMXP01000158.1 GCA_004356335.1 Alphaproteobacteria bacterium
AAATATCTCACGTTTTAGGCGTGGCCCGGTCCGATTGGGCGGCAAAGGCCTGACAAGGCAGCACCATCACCGCATATATATAGAGGGCCGGCGACCACTTTTCGGTGTTTCACGATCGGTCTCTTCGGGTCCAGGTCCACCGCGCATAAGCCTTGTCTTACCCCACAATCGCTGCCGGGGAGCGGGTGAATTATCGACCACTCCAGCAAGCGGCTAGGATAAGGGAATTGACTTAAATCCACTTGATTCAGTGCCTAGAGTGTTTCCAGGAAAAGTGGATACCGGTTTTTCGTCCGGAAACACGACAAAACAACACCTTAGGGTCCGGTTTTGATTCTATCAAAACCGGAAGGACCCTAGAGTGGCATTTAGTGGCGCGTCAGGCTTTTGGCGCGCTTAAAATCGAATGGGGAGGACCCTTTCAGTGAAACAGCGGATTAGATTTATCGCGACAGCTTTGTCACCTGCTCTGGTTATTGCCGCACTGATTTGCTTCGGCACGCCAACGGCCTCTGCGGAGCAATTTGAACGGGTGGACCAGGGGGAACGACTGCAAAGATTGCCGGCCGATCAAAAGGCCCTGGCCGAACGCATGCTGGCTTTTATTGAGGCGATGGATGAGAAATATTTTGGGCGCACAGAGGCGCTGAACGGCGGGGCCCAATATGAGGAATTGGAACGGACGACCGAGTACACCCATTACAAAATTAAGGTGACCCGCGGCCCGGTGGTCGAGAAATTGGGACGTATGTTGTCCGAAGGGCAAAAGACTCAACCAGGACGCGGCGACAGCACGTTGATTTGGGGACGGTTTTACTCCTTGGATTTCCATGCCAAAACGCCGTTGGTCGGCATGCTTCATGCCACCATCGTTATGAATTTTTTTGAAGATGGCCGAGGCACGACCGGTGGCTTTTTAGGTGTCATGCCGGGCACGCGCGTCGAACAGGACATAGCCGGCCTCAAACAAGTCATGGACACTCATTTTGCCGCATATGGAAAAGAGTCTGAATTGCCGCTCTATCGGAAGCTGTTGTGCAAAGGAACCGATGACACGGTCGAATTTTTTCGCCGGCGACCAGCTTGCGTCGGCGCCAGCTATTACGGCCCGCCGATTTTTCGTGGCGACACGGCAAAGAGCTATGAATTTATTGAAAAGTCGTTTGACCTGTTTGTCGATGCCTATGTGGACACGATCGAGCAGCGGGCTGATGATCCATTCACGGACGAAGACGTGGCTGCTTACGATGTCATGCGTAAACGCTGGTTAATCGACCAGCTTTTCTCAGATCCGTTTGCCAGCCAACTCGTACCGTTTGAAATTTGGTCGCTCGCTAATGTACCGCCTGTGATCAAGTTCTAGAGCGCATTAGAGAGGATCAAAGATGATAAGGAATGGTTCAATGGGCGGAATGGTCAGGATTTTTAAGCTAAATCTCATTGCCGTTTTCGCGTTGGGGATATTTGTCGGCAGCCTATCCTTACCTGTGATGGCCCAAGATACCGGCCTTCACAGACTGACGCCCGATCAGAAGGTGTTGGCCAACCGCATGCTGACGTTCATGGATGATATGGATGAGAAATATTTTGGTCGCACCGAGGCGCTCAATGGCGGCGGCGATACCGAGGTTCAGACACCAACGACGGAATATACCAATTACGATTTGAGAGTAACGCGCGGACCAGTGGTCGAGAAGCTGGGGCGGATGAAATCCGAAGGATTAAAAAATATACCGGGCCGCTTCGACGGCGTGCTCACCTGGGGCTATTTTTACGCTTTGGATTTTCATCCCAAAACACCTTTGGTCGGCATGCTCCATGCAACCATTGTGATGCAATTTTATGAGAGCGGTATGGAGTTGACAGGTGGTTTTCTGGGCGTGATGCCGGGCACGCGCATCGACGAAGATATTGACGGCCTGAAGCAGATCATGGATGCGCACTTTGCCGCACAGGGAAAAGAAGATCGCTTGCCGCTCTATCGACGACTGCTGTGCAAAGGAACCGAGGATACCAATGAGGCCTTTCGTCGCCAACCGGCCTGTGTCGGCGCGAGTTTCTACGGCCCGCCGGTTTTTCCCGGAGATACCGCAAAGAGCTATGATTTCATTGCGCGTGCGTTTGACAAGTTTGTCGGCGCCTATGTGGATACGATCGAAAAACGCGCGAATGATCCGTTCACAGATGAAGATATTGCAGAACAAGATGCAATGCGTAAACGCTGGCTGATCGATCAATTGTTCTCGGACCCGTTTGCCAGCAAGATCGTACCGTTTGAAGTCTGGTCATTTCAGAACATGCCGCCGTCAATCAAGTTTTAGATCGCCATGCGCAAAACCGCACACATTTTTACGCACGGCGCTCTAGTCCGCGTTTTCGCGCAACATGCGCATGCCGTTTAGGGTCACCATCAATGTTGCACCGACATCGGCAAATACCGCCATCCAAAGAGTTGCCAAACCCGGAATTGCCAAAAACAGGAAGGCGATTTTAAGACCCAAGCTTAGGGCAATGTTCTGACGCAGAACGCTGCGTGTCTTGCGGCCTATCCGCACCGCCGAGAGCAGTAGCTTGAGGTTGTCCTGCATCAACACGATGTCGGCGGTCTCCATCGCCTGGGCCGTCCCCGACCCGCCCATGGCGATACCGATATCGGCCAAAGCCAGTGCCGGCGCATCGTTGATGCCGTCGCCGATCATAGCCACCCGACCATGACTTTCACGAAGTTGCTCGACGGCCCTCATCTTATCGGCCGGTCGCAATTCCGAACGCACTTCATCAATGCCACCGATCCGTTGCGCCAAGGCATCCGCTGCCTTGGCATGATCGCCCGTCAGCATGACAATATAGGTATGGGGATCGATGGCGCGGAGTTGCCTAAGCACCTCGGAGGATTCTTCTCGTGGCACATCTTCCACCGACATGCCACCCAGCATCTTATTATCGCGCGCCACAAACATGGTAGAATGTGTTTCAGCGTCTAACGACACCAAAGGGAGCGCGCCTTCGAACAAACCTTGGCGGCCGACAATTATGGTCTCCCCATTGAGCTTGCCGGAAACGCCGCCGCCTTTGATCGCCGTTATGGCAGACGCCACTTTGTGTCCGCCGATCATATCTCGACGACGGGCTTCTCTCAGGACCGCGTGTGCGAAAGGATGCTCGGAACCACTTTCAACCGATACCGCAACTTCCAGCATTTCATTGCAGTCAGGACAGTCTGGATCAACAGCTTCATCGTGTTGGCAATCTGCGGTTTTCATTCCCGTTACCACAGGTCGGCCCATGGTGAGGGTGCCTGTCTTGTCGAAAGCGAAGACTTTGGCCTCGCTCAATTCAATGAGCTGCTCACCCCCCTTGACCAAAACACCCAGTTGCGCCAACCGCGTGAGGGAACTCACCACCGTGACCGGAATGCTGATTACCAACGCACATGGGCAAGCAACAATAAGCAACGCCAGCGCACGGTATAACCAACCATGACTGTTTTCCGTTTCGAACACCGGTTGTCCGAAAATTACCGTCGCCACCAACAACATCACTATGGCAAGGCCGACTACCGATGGTGTGTACCAAGCAGCAAAGCGATCAATAAATCGTTCGGCAGGCGAGCGTTGTGCTTGCGCTTGTTCGACCAAACGCGCGATTTGAGAAATTGTTGAGTTTGACGCAAGCCGGGTCACTTCGATTTCAAGTGCGCCCTCGCCATTAATGGTCCCTGAAAAAACGTCGTCACCAATGCCGCGATCGACCGGAACGCTTTCACCGGTTACCGGCGCCTGATTGATAGATGACGCCCCCTGGGTGATTTTGCCATCTATGGGGATCTGTTCGCCCGGGCGAACAAAGACCGTTTCTCCAACCTGTATACTTTCGACGGGCACAACATAATGGTGGAGATAAGCATCTCCCCCGTGATCGTCATGAGCCGTATCGTGAAATCTTATAACCGTTGCTTCTTTGGGCTGTATCGCCATCAGGCTGCGCAACGATTGGCGAGATCGCTCGGCACTATAGCCTTCAAGCGCCTCACCCAACGTGAATAAGAATGCCACAGTCGCGGCTTCGCCCGTGGCACCAATAAAAACGGCTCCGACAACCGCAATCGTTACCAGAAGATCAATGGTGATGCGCCCGGTCTGAACAAGTGCCCGCAAACCCTTTTGCGCAAGAGGATACGCAATCACCACCGTCACGACCAAAAACAACAGATCGACAACTTGGCCCGACCGGGCTGCAGAACTTACAAACGACAGAGCAAAAGCCGCGAGAAGAAGCGCCACCCCGCCCAAGGCGATGGCGTTGCGGGTGTGCGACACAAAATATCGAACAAAACCTTTAACGCCTCGGGCTTCGGGTAAACTGACTTCGGGAAGCTCACTGTCATCGGCAATGGCGTATCCGAGATCCCGAATTTTGGCGGCAATCACATCGAGCGATGCGGTTCCCCGGCCGTGCATTATTTCCGTCGTAAAATTGACTTGAACACACTCGACGTCGTCAAGTTGATTAACCCCTCTTTCAAGGGTACGTGCACAATCAGCGCAATCCATCCCTGATATTCTAACGCGGAATGAAGGGGTGGCATCACTCACCATGTCTGTCGTTGCCGTCTCTGTCGTCGCCATGGATAAAATCTCGGCCTGAAAAATTCATATTTCGAACCGCTTGAATGATAAACGTGGAAGCCGGGTTTAAGGTCAAGACGTTCGTCACAGACCCGCGGAAAGCACTAGACCCCGTTCACAATTCATTGAATCAGGGAACCGGGGTCTAGGGGGCGGAATCGAGCTCTATAGAAAGAAAAAACGCGGCAAAAAGAAACGCCTGGTCGCCTCGTACGGTAAACAGCGTGCCTTCTTTTTGTGCGGTTAATTGCGGCTTTGGGTGGGCGTGACAATCCGCTTCAATGGCGGCAATCTTTTTCAATGCCTTTTCGATTTTCGGGTCATGGCCCGGCACCAAGATGGAATAACCGTCATCGGTTCGCCATATATGAAAGTGTTGTCCGGAAAGACCCGACACCACTTCCTCTCGTTCGATTCCGGCAAGATTACAGCCGGTCTTTTCCAACAACCAACTCAAGGAGGCCGTCGATTCAAGCTCGTCGCCATGGCCGCCGCAGACCCGGTCAACAAGCCGGTCAAAAAGGGTGGCCGCCGGACTGGTCTCATCCTCCGTCATGCGTCTGCGAAAATCGGTGAGAAATAGACCCAATTCATGCTGCAAAACGCGCCAACCGGTAAGTTGACGCTCGATCTCCAAATAGCGTCGCTCAGCGATATCCGCAACCGTCTGATCAAGCAGTCCGCCATCCTGCATTCCGGTCAAAAAATGTCGAATATCAGATAATGAAAAACCAAACCTTTGGGCCCGGTGAATAAAGGTCAGG
Source organism: Alphaproteobacteria bacterium (assembly GCA_004356335.1). Classification (GTDB taxonomy): domain Bacteria; phylum Pseudomonadota; class Alphaproteobacteria; order SMXP01; family SMXP01; genus SMXP01. Next base: position 5,393 of record SMXP01000158.1, read on the forward strand.
ACCTGCTCTGCATCGGTGCTGTAAAGCCTGTAGCCAGCTTCTGTTCGGTCGGAAGGCTCAAGCAAACCTATCTTCTCGTAATACCGCAAAGTCGATGTGGGCATACCCACTCGCCGCGCTAATTGTCCGATTTTGTACATCGTGTCTGTGCCGCAATGGTGTGTGCATAGGCCGGCTTAACATTCTTGTGGCGAATTTAGAGCATTTTCGAGCGAAGTGGACACCGATTCGCGTTAAGAGTGAGGCTGGAATACAGCCGAACGCGATAAAACAAAGACTTAGAGCGTTTTCGCGATTCCGTTAAATTCGGAAACGCTCTAAGTTGCCTAAATTGGATCATTCCAGAAATGCAAATAAAAAAGAGCCCGCAAAATGCGGGCCCTTCAAATAGGTTTTGCTTTCTGCCGTCAGTCGACAAGCTTTAGGTTCTCGGCGGAACTTTTGCCGTTGCGCCCTGGTTGCAGCTCGAAGCTCACGCGCTGGCCCTCTCGGAGCTCCGACAGCCCTGCGCTTTCCACAGCTGAAATATGGACGAAAGCGTCCTTAGATCCATCATCGGGGGTGATGAAACCATATCCCTTAACGGAGTTGAACCACTTCACGGTTCCTTCGGTCATAACATAGTCCTTCTTCAATGGTTACGGCCATTCGCCTACAATCAACGAATGGGTTTCAAGTCACTCAAATCCAAGGGTATTGCGGCTAGGTCGGCGTGACGAAGCAGGATACGCCGGGTCTTCGAATGCTGATTTTTCTGCTATAGGCGGGACTAGGGCAAAATGCAACCGAATTCGTTGCTGCTGTCCCCTCTGAAAACGCCGTCTGCCCTCGTTTTTCGGCCATTATCCGCAATTTCAGGTAGCCGAATTCGGTCTCTCGGCTCGCCCTTGAGATGTATCTGGCGGAAAGTCCAGCGCACGGCGAACGACCGGTATTTGGCATACCTTAAGGTATCCACCATAGGCCTTGGCCCAGATCCCCCAAAGTTCGGATGGCAAGACAATCAAAGAATGAGAACTAGGTCGCAACAATAAAGTGAGAGTGTCGGAGGACATTGACAATGGACGTTCGAGCAGCCGTGGCATTTGAAGCGGGGAAACCCTTAGAGATCGAGACGGTTCAGCTCGCAGGGCCGCAAGCCGGGGAAGTAATGGTCGAAGTGAAAGCGACCGGCATTTGCCACACCGATGCCTTTACATTGTCGGGAGACGATCCGGAGGGAGCCTTTCCCGCCATTCTGGGCCACGAAGGAGCTGGCGTTGTTGTGGAGATAGGCCCGGGCGTGACGTCGGTTGACGTAGGAGACCACGTGATTCCGCTATATACGCCCGAATGTCGAGAATGCGAATATTGCCTCAATCCCAAAACCAATTTGTGCCAATCGATCCGGGACACGCAAGGCCGTGGCCTGATGCCCGATGGCACAAGCCGGTTTTCGCTCGGCGGAAAGCCAATATTGCATTTCATGGGCTGTTCCACATTTGCCAATTTCACGGTGCTACCGGAGATCGCCGTGGCCAAGATTCGCAAAGACGCACCCTTCGATAAGGTTTGTTACATCGGCTGCGGTGTCACCACGGGCATTGGTGCGGTGGTATTCACGGCCAAAGTGGAGGCCGATGCACGGGCTGTGGTGTTCGGCCTGGGGGGAATTGGATTAAACGTCATTCAAGGTCTCCGGATGGTCGGGGCAAAACAGATTATCGGCGTCGACTTAAATCCCGCCAAGCGAGCATTGGCCGAAAGTTTCGGTATGACCGATTTCGTCAATCCCAAAGAGATCGAAGGCGATATCGTGGGACATTTGGTTGAATTGACCCACGGCGGCGCAGATTACAGTTTCGAATGTATCGGCAACGTTCAAACCATGCGCCAGGCTCTGGAATGTTGCCACAAGGGGTGGGGCCAATCGATCATCATTGGTGTCGCCGGCGCCGGACAAGAGATTAGCACTCGACCGTTTCAATTAGTCACCGGCCGGATTTGGAAGGGGTCTGCCTTTGGCGGCGCAAGGGGGCGTACCGACGTGCCTAAGATCGTAGACATGTATATGGAAGGCCGCATCAATATCGACGACCTCATTACCCATACCATGCCGCTCGACGACATCAATAAGGCGTTCGATCTGATGCATACCGGCGAGTCCGTTCGAAGCGTCGTGCTGTATTAAAGTGTTTCCAGGAAAAGTGGGCCCGGTTTTCCGTCCGGAAACACGATAAAACGATAACTTAGGGTCAGGTTTCGATTCCATCAAAACCGGAAAGACCCTAGGTCCATGGGAAATCTCGACATCATTAGCGAACAGCCATGCTTTAACGGTACGCAGGGCTTTTACGCGCACCAATCCGACGCCTGTGGTGGCACGATGCGGCTGGCGGTCTTTCAACCGCCACAGATAGCTCACGGACCGGTTCCGGTTGTCACCTATCTTGCCGGTCTAACATGTACGCAAGAGACCTTTGTGATCAAAGCCGGGGCTCAGAGGATGGCCGCCGAACTGGGTCTAATGCTCGTGGCGCCGGATACCAGCCCTCGCGGTGCCGGAATTGACGGCGAAGAGGCAAACTGGGACCTGGGCACCAGTGCCGGCTTTTACCTTGATGCGACCCAATCCCCATGGTCGCGCCACTACAATATGTATAGCTATGTGATCCAAGACCTGCAGCAAGTTATGGCCGAGCACTTTCCGGCGAATATGGATCGCCAGGGTATCTTTGGGCATTCCATGGGCGGTCACGGGGCGCTGACGATCCACCTCAAAAATCCGCAACTTTATAAATCGGTGTCGGCTTTTGCGCCTATTGCCGCACCGATGGACTGCCCTTGGGGGCAAAACGCATTCAGCCACTATCTCGGCCCCGACCAAGAAACTTGGAAGCCATATGACGCGCGGCATCTGGTGCTATCGCAACCGTTAGAAGCGGTGCTTTTCATCGATCAAGGATTGGACGATCGGTTCTTAGCAGAGCAGCTCCATCCTCATATGCTTGAGTCGGCGTGCAACATGTCGGGTCAAAAAATTAAATTGCGGCGGCAGCCGGGTTACGATCATTCGTATTATTTCATTCAGTCGTTCGTCGAGGACCATTTACGCCATCATCACGCCATCCTCGGCGCGGGGTGAGCTGCCATGAGACCGTTCTTTGCCTTATGTCCATCTGGTGACGGCTATGGCGGTATCAGACCTTCCCCGTCATCCCGTCACGAACACAAGTGTTTCCCCTGTGGCGGCGTTCCATAAAAATTCCGGGTTATATGTTTTTAAAGCAGGCCGGGTCCGTTAATCTTTGGCGTATGCCACGGTTTGGGCATTGTTTGGCCGTAGGGAGATTTTTTCGATGGTGACATTCATTAGTGACAAGTCGGCGAATGTGAGGTTGGATCGCGGAGAGACAAGGCGTCTGCTCATTAGCATTAAAGACCTTACTTCGAAGTATCGCTTATCGGGCCTTTCTCAATCGGGCCTTTCCATTCCTTACGATCAACACTTACAGCAATGCCGCCTCGAAACAGAAACGGCCGGCCTGTATCTTGCGGTGACTGCCGACCAGCGGGCAATAACGGCAACGTTGAAAGTTCTAAACGAAGACGATAGCGATCAGGTCTGTCAAACAGTGACGTTGCAGGTGCCTGATCGCGTTTTCATTGCCAATACGATTCTTGTGCCGATTTTCTCGACGGACAAAGGGCTATTCCTTCT
>SMXP01000159.1 GCA_004356335.1 Alphaproteobacteria bacterium
CAAAGCGGCCAGGGCTCGTGCCGGCCAGTCTTCGTCCGTGGTCAATAAATCAAGTGCGGCGGCCATATTGGTCACGCCCATTTCTATGCGCCATGCATCGATGCTGCGACGGCACGGCGGGTCCGGTTCGCTCGGTTGCCAGAATAGACCCGGAAGATGGGACGCCACATGGGCGGCGAGCTCACCGGTACCGCTGGCCAGTTCGAGGACAAATCCTTCCGGCGACAATTCGTCTGTCAACACGTCCAGGATGGGGCCGCGATTGCGCGCCGAAGACGGCGATTGCATCCGATCGTTGTCGTGCGCGTGTCGCTGCGCCATGGAACTGCGTTGGTCATAAGACGTCATTGCTTGCCTCTTGTCCCGTTCGGTTAACAGCACAATCAATGAGCATCATAAGAGAAAATCACAAAGGCCGAAACCGGCGACGCGCTAGAGCGTTTTCAGGAAAAGCATGCCCCGGCGAAGGCCGGAGTGGATCCGGTTTTCCGTCCGAAAACGCGACCAAACAAGGAATCTAGAGCATTTTCATGAGTCAATTAATCTTGGAAATGCTCTAGGCCGCCGCCTCAAGGCCCCGCTGCCACAAAAGATCCGCCTCGGTGTCGTCCAACACATATTGGGTCAATCGGACCGCTATTTCCAGATGTGCTTTTGCCCGATCGCGATCTTCAAGATCGCCGGCGCGGATTTCGTCGATCACGCTGTCGCCATATTGCAAAAGAAATCGGCCGACGCGATCGACCATTTCGCCGTGAACCGTTGCAAAGGCCGCCTGCGTCGCGAATTGGCGGGCGCCGCCCAATATAGCGGCTTGGGTCATGGCGGCCCCGACTTTATCGGGATCCGGCCAGGACGCAAGATCCGCTTTGATGACGAATTTGCCGGCAAAGTTGCCGAATGTCGCGGCCGGCAGCGCTGCCATGACGATCTGCGGGATCTTTTCGAGCTGCATTTCCATGGCACCGCCCACGAGAGCACGACAATCGATCAGGGTTTGGCGCCATTCTTTAGGGTCATCCACACCGATTTCATTGGTTAGGCCTTCGATCAACCGCACGAATTCATTAAGCGCATCGAGCACTTCATCGCCGGGGGTGTCATGGGCCAGGGCAGACTGAACATAGGTGGCCAAGACTTCTACTTCGTTGAGCAAGAGATTGCCCAGAAAGCCAAGTGGCGACGTGCCGAGCGGCGTCCCGCCGTCACTTGAAACCAGTGACCTTGCCACCGGCAGAACAAACCAAGGATCCGCCATTCGACCCATAAACATATAAAACACCGCCGGTAAATGCGCCGGCGTATTGCGCGCTAAGAAATCGTAATAGCGACGGATCGACTCAATATCCGTTTGCGACAGACGCTTAATCGGTTTGGGAAACATTTTTTGAAGATGGGTAATCTGCGGCGCAATGGACAACACCAAAGCAATGTCGCGCGCATCTTCAATGATTCTCGAATTGCCGAGCTTTTGCGCGAGCGCTTGATAGGGTTCCGTGCCCGGTTCGAAGTTTTCCAGTGCCCGAGTCAACGCGTCGGCGGCGGCTTCATGGAGCTGCGCGACGATCGCATCTCTTTTTTCTCTTTCCGACGCAATGATGTGGGTCCTGAGCTTTCCGGTCAGGTTTCGATGCATATCGGAAATCAGATCTTGGCCCAGCCAATTCCAGATGGGTTTAAGTGAATTCCGATCGATACGGCCGCGCTGCTTTTTTCGACTCACGCCGACATAAATGAGATCTTCAAACACTTCACAAAACAGCCGCATGGGCGTCGGCACTCTCAACGGCGGCAGTTTCGATTTGGCCAATACCGGGCGAAGTCCGTCCAATATGTCCTCATAGGGCATATCGTGTTGACCCTTGACCCGGTCCATCTCGATGGCAGCAGCCAACGGCACCGCTTGCTCATCGGGAAGCTGTCCGAGCAAGTCTTGAAGCGCTTTTCGGGTTTCTTGTTTCATCTTTCCTACGAGATTGGCGTTCATGGGGGGACGTGGTTTTATCCTCCCGCCGAATTGATCAATCATCAGACCCTTGCCCCACTCTTCAGGCTTAGGACCATATCGCAGGCTATATAAGAATATGTTGAGAAAGAATTACGTTTTACGGCGGGCCCCAAGCGGCCTGGCGGACAATCGATAATCTTCAGACTTGAATTAATGTGTGGTAGAATGTGATTGCTGGCTTCCGTCGGTCGGAGGATCTTGAAATCAAGACCGGAAGAGAGCAAATTGATTAAAATTTTAACGCCCAAAGCCAGAGAGAATCGTCAATGGGAGTTGGAAACGTAAAGTGGTTTGATCGGAAGAACGGCTACGGCTTCATTCAACCGGAAGACGGATCGAAAGACATCTTCGTCGACTTGAATGCGCTCAAACGGGCCGGACTGATCAAGCTTGAAGAGGGCCAAAAGGTCCAATACCGCGTCATAGAGGGCCGCAACGGCCGCAAGTCCGCGATTAATGTGTCGCTCAAGAGCAAGTAATAACGGCGGCTTACTTCTCCTGCGGAATCGGAAATGATGCGGCGCCAGGCGCGCCAACAGGGCGTTATGGCCTAGAGTGTTTCCAGGAAAAGTGGATACCGGTTTTCCGTCCGGAAACACGACCAAACAATAGCTTAGGGTCCGGTTTTGATTCTATCAAAACCGGACCCTAAGTGTCACCGCGCTGTTCGGGAAGAATCAGCCTTGCCGACAGACCGCCGGCATCGGATGAACCAAGATCAAGCGTGCCCCCGTAAAGGCCGACCAAATCTCTCACGATCGACAGGCCTAAGCCCGACCCGGGCGTCGTATCATCAAGACGCGTTCCCCTTTCCAGGGCGGCCTCTTTGTGTTCGTTCGAAAGCCCCGGACCATCATCTTCAATCACGATTGTCAGTTGTGCCGTATCACCGGCAGCGTCACCCTCGGATGGCAGCGATCGGGCGGACACCTTGACCTGGCGCGTCGTCCACTTACACGCATTGTCGAGCAAATTGCCCACCATCTCCTCCAAGTCTTGCCGTTCACCGCGAAACGCAAGTTGGTCTTGGCTTTGCCAATCGATGGAGAGGGCCCGGTCCTGATGGATTTTTTGCAAGGTGCGCACCAAGTCGGACAGGACGGATGCCACATCGGTGCGCGCACCCAGCACCTGAGCCGTCGCCGCCGCCCGGGCTCTGGCCAGATAGTGATCGACGTAATTTTTCATGAGCTGGGTTTGTTTGAGCACCGATCCAGCCAATGGACCGGGATGGTTTTGACCTTCATTCGCCAGGATGGAGAGCGGCGTTTTGAGTGCGTGGGCCAAGTTTCCCACCTGGGTGCGCGACCTTTCCAACACCTCGGCATTGTGTTCGATGAGGGCATTTAGTTCGCCCACAAGGGGCGCAATTTCGGTCGGAAAATCACCGTCAAGCCGCTCCGATCGGCCATTACGGATCGCCGCAAGGCCACTGCGTATGTGTCTTAGAGGCCGCAAACCGACGCGCACCTGGATCAACATGGCAATGAGAAGAACAACCCCAAAAGCCGCAAAGCTCCACGTCAGAATGCTGTTGAACCGCTCGATATTGGCCGTCACCGCATCCTCATCGGCCGCAATGATAATAAGAAAGGGCTGGCCGGCACCGGGCAGAACGACCTCGCGGGCAATGATCCGGAGCATCTGCTGTTCTGGGCCCCCGGCCCGCCATTTGACAAATGTCCGTGGATTAACATCGGGATGCGCCGTCAGCGTCTGATCCCACAGGGACCGCGATCGGTTCACAATGGCGGTATTTGAGCCCACCGCCTCGACCAAACTAATTTGCCAATACCAACCGGAAAAGGTTTGGCCAAATCTCGGATCACTTAACGGCGGAACGGACAAATTGCGCTCCGGCGTGAGCTCAGCCACGGTCACAAGGCTTTCCCAAACCACCATGAGTCGATTGTCGAAATTACGTTGAACCACGTCCCGGAAAATGGACGCAAGCGCGATCCCGCCCAGCAGTAATGCCAGCCCACCCCAAATTGCGGCACCGGCGACAAGGCGAAAAGCGAGCGAATTCGGCGTCATTGACCAGCTTGGCCGACCTCGACCTGTTGTTCTCCCTCAGGGCGCGTTAGACAATAACCCAGGCCTCGGACGGTCTGAATCAAATTGACCTTGAGCTTCTTACGCAACCGCCCAATAAATACCTCTATCGTATTGGAATCTCGATCGAAATCCTGCTCGTAAAGATGTTCCACAAGCTCGGTGCGCGACACCACCCGGCCTTGATGATGCATCAGATAAGCCAGCAGCCGGTACTCGAGCGACGTCAGCTTCACCGGATTTCCATCTACCGTGACACGGGCCCCTCTGGTGTCGACTCGCAAAGGACCGTAGACCAGCTCGGGCGACGCTTGACCGGCGGAGCGCCTGAGTAGAGCCCTGAGGCGCGCCAGCACCTCCTCCACGTAAAACGGTTTGGTCACGTAATCATCGGCGCCCGCATCAAAACCGGCGACCTTATCGCTCCACCGATCGCGGGCGGTGAGAATCAGCACGGGCATATTGCGGCCGTCCCGTCGCCACCGTTCCAAAACGGTGACGCCGTCCATCTTAGGCAGGCCGAGATCCAATACCACGGCGTCGTAAGGTTCCGTATCGCCCAAGAAATGCCCTTCCTCGCCGTCATAGGCGACATCCACGGCATAGCTGGCTTCCTTTAGCGCGTCGACAAGCTGTCTGGCTAGATCCGGTTCATCTTCGACAACAAGCAGCCGCATAATGTCATTCACCTCGGACGCTAATAATCTTGCCCGTGCTGGCGTCGGCGGTAATGTCCAACCTCCGCCCGTCCGGCATCAACCACCTGACAACATAGCGCATGGGAACCGGACCGCCGCCGCCAATTGTTCGTGTGTTCAATTGCTTACCCTCATATTGGCGCCGGATGGTCGCCAAAACGGTCGACAATGGCACGTATTCGCCTGAATTGACCCCGGATCGGGCCCGATCATGCTCCTGGTCGCGCGCGATAAGCCGGCGCGGGCCAAACCTTAAAGTGCCGCTGGCAGAGGGTTGGATCTTATCAACACGGAGAGTGTTTCGCCGCGGCTCGTCGGCATAAGCCACACCAACGGTCAGGATCAATCCAAGCGCGACCGCCATGCGCAAGCCCCAGACCCAATGAATTTGCAGGGTTTTTACCATGTTGGGCACCTTAATGGCGGACGTCTGAACGGGTGATGAACAGGCCGCAAGCGGTCGATCCAAGCCTATATTAGAGAATAGTCGCGAACGGATGAAACCCCAAATCTCATGGCTAACGCGGCGTGTCCCGGCCGACAGCGTAAAATGATAGGTTGGGTACGGATTTTTTCCGACGAGTGATTGAACATCTTCGGTGCGAGTCTTATTCTCTAGAGCACGTTGACAAAAGATGGACTCCCTAACGTACTCTAAGTCTTTGTTTTGTCGCGCATTCGGACGGAAAACCGGGTCCACTTTTCCTGAATGCGCTCTAGTTAGCGTCCCCATCTGAAAGGCCGAACAATCCGTTTCTAATACGCTGGGCGAGGAGGCACCATGTCCACCAAGAAAAAAGAACAGGATAAAGGCAACGTCAATGCTTTCGCCGGGGTGGCGGCCTTATCGGACTTGAATAAGGGGTTTGCCAAAGCCCTGACACAAGCAAGCCGAAGCTATTTGCAGGGCATTGTTGCAATGCAAGAGGAATTGCTTGGCTTGGCCAATGTCCAAATGAGGCAATTGGAAAAGACCAGGGACGACATGTCGTCGGCGACATACGCCAACGAAGCGATGCGCATCCAACAGACGTGGGCGCGCAAAGTCAGCGAACAATACATTTATGAGGCGCAGCGGCTGGTTCAATTCGCCAATAAAACCTCGACCAATTCCTGGTCGCCTATTTTGCCCACGACATCGCCTAACGAGACGTCAGGCAGGCCTTCGGCCGGTCGGAAAAGCCAAGCAGGCAGGAGCGGAAAGTAACGATGGGGTGTAAGGAAGATGGACGGCGTGTTGGGTGGGGGGTCAGTGCAGGAGGGTCAGCGTTGCGGGGATCATCGATACGGACTGGATTTCCGGGTCTCTGTCTGAGGTGCCCGCGTAGAGCCCCGCACAAAAAGACGTTATGGCCAAGATAGCGACCATGCTGATATTACGAACCCGTCTCGTTTTCTGTTTGGTCCGTCGGGTCGCAAATATTCGTCTCTTGCGCAGCATATCAGCCAATATATTTCGTACGGTTCAACGGGGATGAGATCATCCGATCCCTTAAATTTAATGGATAATGTTTAAGCGGGGCTAAAGGTTGCCCGTCCAATTCGATTAAATCTAGAGTGTTTCCAGGAGTGAAGACCGTCCTTGCCAAGGTCAATCGATCCGGCGGATCGATTGAAGGGATGAACAGACCCGGTTTTCCGTCCGGAAACACGACAAAACAATAACTCAGGGTCCGGTTTTTATTCTATCAAAACCGGAAGGACCCTAGGATCGAATGAACAACCTAGTGAGATGTCACATCTAGACCACGTTCACAATTCATTGAATCAGGGAACATGGTCTAGATTTGTTATTGGTCGCGCATTCG
>SMXP01000160.1 GCA_004356335.1 Alphaproteobacteria bacterium
CAAGGGGTAAGCCCTTACGCACATAGACCAGCTTGATGGGGTAGTTCTGGCTGGGGCCGGTACGCAGATTGACCCGGTCGGTTTTTAGGCTGACGAAGCGGGGCACTTGCAGGCCGCTGAATGTTTGGCCGTCATCGGCCGCCCCTGTTTTTGTGGCGGTCATATAAAGCAGGCAGAGGATCAAGAGACCGGTGACGGCGCGCCGGGAGTTGCCGAAAGTGGGTGTCATGGCCATTCCTGCCGCCTTTGACTTGCGTCCGAATTTTGATGACCCCACGCGACCCGCCCGTTTATGACGCGAGCGTGGCAAACGCGTCAAGAGGCAGGGCACGGGCGCGCGTGCGGGGGAGCTTATGATGTGGTCTTTTTTGACCTGCCGTCCGGTGGTCTAGATCGACCAGGTCTGCTAAATGAGGGCGGTGTCGGCGCTTCATCTTGCAACACATAATCTTGCAACACATACGACCAGATCTTGGATGCCACAATCGACTAAGCCTCGCGTTATCGTAACTCGAAAGCTGCCGGATCCCATTGAAACACGGATGGGCGAGCTGTTTGACACCAAACTTAATCCGGAAGATCGAGAGTTCACGCGAGCGGAGCTGATCGATGCGGTGGCTGAGGCCGACGTTTTGGTGCCCACGGTGACCGATAGCATTACCTCGGGCATCCTCGCCGAAGCCGGCGCTCGATTGAAACTGATCGCCAATTTCGGCGCCGGCGTCGACAATATCGACGTGGCATCGGCGTTGCAACGCGGCATCACGGTAACCAACACACCCGGTGTGCTGACGGAAGACACCGCCGATATGACCATGGCGCTCATCCTGGCGGTGCCACGCCGGCTTGCGGAAGGCGTGCGCGTCATGCGTGACGGCCGGTTTGACGGGTGGTCGCCCACATGGATGCTGGGTCACCGGGTTTCGGGCAAGCGTTTGGGCATTCTGGGTATGGGCCGTATCGGTCAAGCGGTGGCGCGGCGCGCCAAAGCGTTCAGTCTGCAAATTCACTATCACAATCGGCGACGGGTCCATGCCTCAATCGAACAGGAGCTCGACGCGACCTATTGGGACAGCCTGGACCAAATGCTGGCGCGCATGGATATTATTTCGGTCAATTGTCCTCACACGCCGGGAACGTTTCATCTTTTGTCGGCGCGCCGGCTTAAATTGTTGCAACCCCACGCTTATGTGGTGAACACGTCGCGCGGTGAGGTGATCGACGAAAATGCGCTGGCGCAGATGATCGAGGCGGGCGACATTGCCGGGGCCGGTCTTGATGTGTTCGAACACGAGCCGGCGGTCAATGCCAAACTTGTCGCCAGCGATCGCGTGATTCTTCTACCTCATATGAGCTCGGCCACCATTGAAGGCCGCATCGATATGGGCGAAAAGGTCATTATCAATATCAAGACCTTTGTCGACGGGCATAAGCCACCGGATCGCGTGATATTGGATATGCTTTAGAGCGCATTCAGGAAAAGTGGCCACCGGTTTTCCGTCCGAATGCGCGACCAAACAAGAACTTACGGCGCATTCAGGAAAAGTGGGCACCGGTTTTCCGTCCGAATGCGCTCTAGCCGTGTACGGATAAATCGTGGATCGTTGCTTTGTCGCTGCACAAGGCGCAGGCGGGATCGGGTTTAATTTTGATAATTCGTTGGGTGGCGGCCAGACCGTCATAGATCATCAGCCTGCCGGCCAAACTATCGCCGATCGACAACAATTCCTTGATCACTTCCAGAGCCTGAAGCGAGCCCATAACGCCTGTCACGGCCCCCAAAATGCCCGCTTCGGCGCAAGTCGGCACGGTGCCCGGCGGCGGCGGTTCCGGGAACAGGCAGCGATAGCACGGATAATGCGCACCTTCTTTGTCTTCGGCATAAGGCTTGAATGTGGCCAATTGGCCGTCGAATTGACCGACTGCGGCCGACACCAGCGGTTTGCGCGCGAAAAAACACGCATCGTTGACCAGGGCCCTTGTGGCAAATGTATCGCTGCCATCGGCGATCAGGTCGTATTGCGAAATCAGATCCAGGGCATTGGTCGCTGTGAGGCGTACCGAATGGGTGTCGACGGTCACATCGGGATTGAGTGCGGTAATGGCAGCTTGGGCGCTCGATGTTTTGAGCCGACCGACATCGGCCGTGGTGTGAATGACCTGCCGTTGCAGATTCGATAGATCGACCGTATCGTCGTCGACAATTCCCAGCCGACCGACACCGGCGGCGGCAAGATAAAGCAGTAGGGGCGCGCCCAGACCGCCGGCACCCACGACCAAAACCCTCGACTTGAGCAATTGAGCCTGTCCCTGGCCGCCGACTTCTCTAAGCAGCAAATGGCGCGCATAACGCTGGATCTGTTGTTGATTGAGGGTCATGGCGGGCTTATGGGGTGCGTCTTAAACACCCGTCGATCCAAATCCGCCAGCGCCGCGATGGGTTTGCGATAATTCATCGACTTCCTGCCAAAGCGCTTGCGTCACTTTGGCAATGACCATTTGGGCGATCTTGTCGCCGCGACGAATGGCGAACGACGCACGACCGTGATTTATGAGAATCACCTTCACTTCTCCGCGATAATCGGAATCAATGGTGCCCGGCGCGTTGAGAACGGTGACCCCGTGCTTAAGAGCAAGACCCGAGCGCGGCCGCACCTGACCTTCGTAACCTGGCGGGATGGCTATTGCCAAACCGGTCGGAACCAATCCATGCTCGCTGGGCGCCAGAACAAATTCATCGTCACCGTCTATGGCCGCCACAAGATCGCACCCGGCCGAGCCGGCGGTGTGATATTGAGGCAAGGCAAGACCATAGGCATGAGGCAGACGGCGCACCTCTATTTTGGGCGGATTATCCATTCATGCCGCCTCTTTTCCTGCCGAATGGCGCGCTGGTGATTGTGCCGGACGTCATGTGTTCGACAATACGCCGGGCGAGCTTTCTGGCCACATGGTCTTTCGTCATGCGCGGCCAATTCTCCACATCGTATCGGGCAGTGTTTCCGACAATGTTTCCGACAATAAAGTGAACGGCATTTTCCTCGCCCCCTATTATTCCGGTTTCGGGCGATACGTCATTGGCGATCATCCAATCGCATCCCTTGCGTTTAAGTTTCTTCTTCGCCTGGTCGACCACGTCCTGGGTTTCAGCGGCAAAGCCGATGACCAGTTTGGGCCGGTTGTTTTTTCGCTCGCTCAATTCCCTCAAAATGTCCGGGTTTTCCGTCAGCGACATGGTGGGCGGCAGGCCCGCCGTTTTCTTTATTTTTTCCGGCGCTTTTTGGCGGCTGCGCCAGTCACCGACGGCCGCGACACAGATCGCCACATCGACCGGTAGCTGGCTTTGGCAAGCGTGCAACATTTCTTGGGCCGTCTCGACACGAATGGTTTCAATGCCGGGTGGATCGGCGAGCGCGACCGGTCCGGTCACGAGGATCGTTTCGGCGCCCAATTCCGCCACCGCCCGTGCCATGGCGAAACCCTGCTTTCCGCTCGACCGATTGGCAATATAGCGCACCGGATCAATCGGTTCGTGGGTCGGCCCGGCCGTAATCAGGACGCGTTGGTTTGTTAATGGGCGGGGGTTTGCCAGCGGGTGAGATTTTTCAGTCGACCGCTGTTCATCGGTCTCGGGAAACGGCGTGATGCGTCCATCGCTAAAATGTTTCACAATGGCGTCGACAATTTCCAAAGGTTCGGCCATGCGCCCGGGACCATATTCACCACACGCCATGTCACCGTCATTGGGTCCGACGCAAAAAACACCGTCGTTTAAAAGCGTGGCGACATTCCGACGGGTTGCCGGATGCTGCCACATGCGCACATTCATGGCCGGTGCGATCATGACCGGCTTGTCGGTTGCCATGAGCACGGTGGTCGCCAAGTCACCTGCCAGGCCTGCCGCCATCTTGGCCAAAAGATCGGCGGTGGCCGGCGCGACCACCAAAAGGTCGGCATCTCGGGATAACTGGATGTGACCGATTTCCGCCTCTTCCGTCAGGTCGAATAGATCCTGATAGACTTTGTCGCCGGTCAAACTCGAGACCGACAAGGGGGTCACGAATTCGGCGCCGGCACGGGTGAGGATGGCCCGCACCTGGGCACCGCGCTGCCGCAGCCGGCGCACCAGGTCGAGCGTCTTATAAGCCGCGATGCCACCGCCAATGATCAGCAAAATTCGTCTGTTTTCCAGCACTGTTAACCCTGTTCGCAAAAAGTCGGACCAAACCCTTCGAAATCTATCGCCGCCACAGGGGATATATATATAATAATTTCAATAAATAAGAAGTAGAACACGCTAAAGTTGTTGGGGCGGGGTAATGGTTTTTATCAATCGACAGTTCGATCCTTACAAATGGAGCATTATGCGCCGTAAAGGCAAGAGCCTTTATTTTGTCGATAATGGTCTTTTGCCCGGTTTTATTGCCGGCATTGCCTATGCGGTCCTGATGGCCGTGATGGACAGTCAGTCGTCACCTTATTTAAATGCCGCCTTGTTCACCTTGGCTGCAACCCCGATTTACATCTGGATGAGTCATCGAGCGTGGGAATTCAACGAAGATGCCTTTGCGTCTTGGGTGGTCGAGGAAGGGCGCCGGTTGATGACTCGCAATACGCTCGACCATGGGGATTGGGACTCGGACTAGGGTCTGTTGAGATTCATCGTGAATTGATGATTGCGGAGCAAGCATAAATCATGGCTTCGAAGCTTTTGTCGGTTTTGTCGCTTCGCATGGCGATGCGTTTGAACTCCTTGAGTTTACAGAAGAAATTTTCGATCAAGTGGCGCCATTTATAGATCTCGTCATCAATGTCCAGTGGCTGGAGACGCTGCGGGCGCTGTGAGATCACGATTTGCGCCCCGCGCGCGTTCATGCCCTCAATGATCCAGTTCGCGTCAAACGCCTTGTCGGCAATCAGGCCGCCGAAATCGAGGTCTCTGATGAGCGGGGCAACGCCTACGGTATCATGTCGTTGTCCAGGCATCAGAACAAAGCGCACCAGATTGCCCAAGCTATCGGTGAGGGCCAGGATATTGGTTGTCAGACCGCCTCTTGACTTGCCTATAGCCTGACTCTGAGTCCCCCTTTTGCGCCCTGGCCGTGGCGGTGGACCCTGACAATCGTGCCGTCAATCATTGCGAACTCCATATCCGGTTCATCCGACACGGCATCAAATATCCGTTTAAAAACATCCGCCTTGACCCAGTGGCGAAAACGCTTGAACACCGTATTCCAATTACCGAAACCGGGCGGCAAATCACGCCACGGGCTTCCAGTGCGCGCAATCCACAGCACGGCCTCCAGAAACAACCGCCCATCCCCGCCCGTACGGCCGGGGTCCCTCTTCTTGCCGAGACAATGCCGCTCAATCAACGCCCATTGACGATCCGTGACGATAAAACGCTCTTCGATCATTCAAACCTCCTGTAAAAGAAAGCTTGAATCACAAATTAAAGGTTTTGGGAATCCTGAATCTCAACAGACCCTAGTCCGGTCACCATCACCAAACCGGATACGGGTGACCGCTTTCAATCCATGATGGTGGTCAATCAGGATGAATATGTCCCGATTCCCGTCGTATACAAGCCCGGCAAGTACACCCTGACACAAGAGCAGAACGGGACTCGCTACGGGTTTGTTGCGTTCCGTACGTTTGTCGATTCGACCAGTCCGGCGGACATCAAGAAGGTCAACGCCATCCAGGACCAGATCAAGTTCGAGCAGAAGTCCGTCGGCAAGTTCGAAACTCCCAACTGGGACCAGAAGTCCCAGGATAGCCTGCGCGCCGCCATCAGCGTATTGTCGTCGACGATGAAGAACTATAGCGAGTCTTTCGGCACCAAGGAAGAAGTCGATCCCATCGCCCATTTGTTGGGTGCGGCAACTGGCTGGGGCGGGAACCCGGC
>SMXP01000161.1 GCA_004356335.1 Alphaproteobacteria bacterium
AGGAAAAGTGGATACCGGTTTTCCGTCCGGAAACACGACAAAACAATAACTTAGGGTCCGGTTTTGATTCTATCAAAACCGGACCCTAGACCCCGTTCACAATTCATTGAATCAGGGAACGGGGGTCTGGATTTGTTATTGGTCGCGCATTCGAAGCCAAAAACCGCGTACACTTTTTGTGAATGCGCTCTAAATCGTAAAATCCTGGAGACCCATTGCCATGCAGCTTCATCTGATGACCTGGCTCGAAGTCGAGGCCTATCTTAGAACCAAGAAGGGCATCATTGTGCCCTTGGGCTCGACCGAGCAGCATGGCCCTACGGGCCTGATCGGGACCGATTGCATTTGCCCCGAATTCATTGCCCAGCGCGCCGGCCATGAGGCCGGAATTATCGTCGGTCCGACCTTTTCCGTCGGCAGTGCCCAACACCACATGTCTTTTCCCGGCTCTATGACCTTGCGCCCCTCGACCATGGTGGCGGCACTCTATGATTGGATCATGTCGCTGAAGCGGCATGGATTTGAGAAGATCTATTTCTTAAATGGCCATGGCGGCAATGTGTCGAGCGCCGAGGCGGCCATTACCGAAGTTTATGCCCATCGCAGCCTGGAACCTGCGGCTGCGCATAGCACAAATGTCCATTGTAAGTTGCAAAATTGGTGGATGCTGAAAGACGTTTTTAGTTTGTGTAAGGAGCTTTTCCCGAAGGGCCACGGCTCTCACGCCACACCTTCGGAAGTGGCCGTGTCCTATTTCGCTTATCCGGAGGCCATTAAATCGGCTCCCCTTGAGCCCAAAATCGCGCCGGATGGACCCATCCGAGATGCCGCCGACTACCGGCAGCGTTTTCCCGATGGCCGGATTGGATCCGATCCGTCTCTTGCTACACCCGAACTGGGCGAAAAAATCGTCGACCGCGCCGTCAGCGCCTTGATCGAGAGCTATGACGCGTTCTTGAAGGAATAACGGACCTTCAAGAGGACGACGCCCCGCCGAGCCGTTTCAAAACATTCTCACAGATCCACTTTGTTGGCGTCCCACAGCGGTCTCCAATCGAACAAAGGCGGCAAGAGCTCTTCGAACTGAAGATGCACAGCCACCGGCGGAATGGGGGAAAAGCCCGGTATATGTTCATAGAGCCTATTGGTTGTGACCTTTTCCGTTGCCAAGTGGCGTTTCTTGCTTCGCTCTCCCACATATTTCGTGTTCTCGAAATAATCCCAATAGGTATCGACAACCTTTGCATGGGTGAAAAAAGTATGTGTGGCATCGCTCATGGTACGCCACCGGCGTGTCGGGCCGGCAAATATGTAAGAGGGGTAATGGCCCTCATAAAGATTCTTGTGCTCCTGAGGGTAGATGACGCAATGGCCACCACTGGCTTGATGTATCAGATCGTAGAACTGCCACATGTCCCGAATAGCGACGGGTTCGTGCAAATAGTCATCCTCACAAAAATAAATGAGCGTCTTGAGCGGCCGGGCGCGCGAAAATTGTTCGTGTAAGGAGGGTCCTTGGCCTTTCTCCTTGGTTCGAATGATTTGCCATGAGCAGGTGAGCGGCGCCAACACTTGTTTGAACTTCTCCAACGTCTCCAGCGCCGACCGATCGTCCAGAACCACAACATCGATCGCATCCGTTCCCCGATCGGTGGCGGCGTCGTTTATGGATGTCACCGTCGACGCAAGACAGCGCAACGCGTTTTCCTCGTCGGTCGCTCCCGTTAGGCGCGGTCGTTTGTCGATGTTGCGATCGGGACGCACGCAAGTGCGCAAATAGACGGTCAGACGATCCAGATCGGCACCATTTGACGGCCCATGATCCTGATCGAACATAATTTTCACCGCCCGCAAATCGAGCCCATGGGGCAAGTCCTCAATATGGGGCACCGGCCGCAACAGGTATTGATCGGAGGCTTTAAGATCATAGCCCCAGCGACGCACCAGTTTGCGCAACAATCTCAACGCTTCATTCACAATGCTGAGGCTCCCTTAAAGCTCATCCCCCATGGGCCGGCTTAACAAGCCTTCGATCGCCGCATCGACCGATACGCCATGATGCAGGATACCGTTTACCGCCTCGCAAATCGGCATTTCGACGTGAACGGACCGAGCCAGTCCAGCCAGCGCGCGGGCCGTCGCCACACCTTCGGCCACGCTTGTGCGGCCTTGCAAAATATCGTCGAGAAATTGCCCCTGCCCTAAGGCAACGCCCAAAGACATATTGCGCGACTGCCGGCTCGTGCAGGTCAGGATGACGTCACCAAGTCCGCATAGGCCCGACAGGGTTTCCGGCTGGGCTCCCAAGGCGACGGCGAGCCGTAGAAGTTCGTTAAAGCCGCGGGCAATCAAGGCGGCACGGGCGCTGTCGCCCAACCGGCGCCCGTCCACGATACCGCAGGCGATGGCCAGCACATTCTTGACCGCCCCGCCGATTTCCGCACCGATCAAATCATCGGACAGATAAATGCGAAAGGTTGGCAGACGCAGCGCGTCGGCGAGTGTTTCGGCGGTCGGCGCATCGGCGCAGGCCAGGGTCACGGCGGTCGGCATTTGCAACGCCACGTCTTTGGCAAAGCTCGGACCCGACAGCACCGCAGGAATCGCTTGGGGCAGGGTTTCCTCCAATATTGCGGTCATTAGCTTTTGCGTGTCTTGCTCGATCCCTTTCGAACACAAAAGGACCGGCGTTGCGGGGGAAATGTGCCGGCTTAATTGGATGAAAACCTGTCGGGCAAATTGGGCCGGCACCACCATCAGCACGGCGCCGGCACCGGCGGCGATGCTCAAATCGCAACTGGTGGTGATCCCGTCGGGCAGCTCGACGTCGGGCAGGTAAAGCGCGTTGACCCGCCGCCGATTGATCGATTCGGTTACCTCAGGCTCGCGGGCCCATAAGGTCACCTTGCGCCCGGCCCGCGCCGCCACGCTGGCCAGGGCCGTGCCCCAGGCACCCGCCCCGATGACGGCTATTTGCTCGACTCGGCTTTGTTCGGTTTTCATGGTTAATTCTTGCCGATCACGGTAAAATGACTGAATAATTTGTTGATTATTTACCCCTGAAGGGGCATCTTTACAGCATGACTCAAAAGGACCGAATCTGCCTCAGGATTTTGCATGCGGCCAAAGAGCGCTTTTCCCACTACGGATACTGTAAGACCACGATGTCCGAGATTGCTCAGGACTGCAATATGTCTCCCGGCAATCTTTACCGCTATTTCCAGGGCAAATTAGATATTGCCGAAGGTATTGCCGCGGCCCACACCGATAAAAGACTGGAAAAGGCTCGGGAAATCGTTCGGGATCCCGCAAAACCGGCCCTTGTCCGTCTGCGAGACTTCCTATTTGACGAGCTGAGGAGCACTTTTAAGCTGCTCGACGAAGACCCCCGCGTGTTCGAAATCGCCGAAATCATTGCCAAAGAACGGCCGGAATTCGGCAATCAACAATTGTCCAAGGAGCGTTCGCTCATGTCGGAGATTCTGGCGGCCGGGGCGGCTAACGGCGAATTCGATATTCAAGATGTGGTCGAGACCGCGGAAATGATCCAATCGGCCACGATAAAGTTCAGATTTCCGCAGCTTTATAGCCAATTAACCCTGGATAAGCTCGAACACGAGTTGAATGGGGTGCTCAAAATCCTGTTTCATGGCCTAACCTGTCGCTCCCATCCCATTGCTGTTGCCGCCGATGTCCCTGTCTCGCCCTCCCCGTAGAGCATTTTCGAGCGAAGTGGGCACCGGTTCGCGTTAAGAAAATGCGACCAATAACAAATCTAGACCACAAAACCCCCAGATTTAAGCACTTTTTCAGCCTTTTAGAGCGTTTTCAGGAAAAGTGGACCCGGTTTTCCGTCAGAAAACGCGACCAAACTTGGACTCTAGAGCATTTTCGAGCGAAGTGGACACCGGTTCGCGTTAAGAAAATGCGACCAAACAAGGACTTAGAGCGTCCCCGGACGGTGCATGGGGCCCCGCCTCATCACGTTGTTGTGAATAATGAATAATATTAAATATATTCATTGATTATTGTTCAACGTTCACCTATATTCCGATCAACAATAACAACGACTCCCCGCAGGGTGTCCCCTCAGGACCCATCGGGCAGCTACGGAATAACAGGAGCAAAGACCATGACACGCACAGCAGGATTTTTCACACGAGCCGCGGTTACCCTAGCGACCACGGCCATTGCCTTGGCCGGTCTGGCCATCGCTTTCGATAACGCAACCCGCGCTTTGGTGCTTTAGGGTCCTTCCGGTTTTGATAGAATCAAAACCGGACCCTAAGGTGTTGTTTTGTCGTGTTTCCGGACGGAAAACCGGTATCCACTTTTCCTGGAAACACTCTAAGGCGCGACACCCATTCAACCGGCTGGCCATCGGCCTATGCCAGAGGAGGTCTCGAAAATGCTGAAACAATGGCTGATGTGGCATGAGTTTTTGTTTTGCTGGCGCGCTTGGGCGCTCAGTGATGCCGCGACCAAGCCGTGCTCCATGAACTAACCGAAGTTCCTCCTCCCCAGCCCAACCACATATTTTGTGGTTCTCCCGGATGGTCTCCCCCCAGGCCATCCGGGTTTTTTATAGAGCGCATTCAGGAAAAGCATGCCCCGGCGAAGACCGGGGTGGCCACCGGTTTTTGGGTTCGAATGCGCGACCAATAACAAATCTAAACCCCCGTTCCCTGATTCAATGAATTGTGAACGGGGGTCTAGATATCAAGACGAAGCGGATCGGGCCGTTTCATTTAGGCTTTCAAGCGGCCAGCGGGCCCGGGGCACGGCACCAAGATCATCGACCAGGCCTTGGCGCAGCCGTTCGATACCGGCCCACGCGATCATGGCTCCATTATCCGTACACAGAGCCATCGGCGGCGCCATTAATTTATAATCATGCTCCATGCACAACGTATGGAGCCGGGCGCGCAAAGCCGCATTGGCCGCGACACCACCGGCCATGACGAAATGCCGCGGCGCGCCGACCCCCGCTGTTTCGGCATAGGCATCGAACGCCCGGCTGCAGCGATCGACCAACACGTCGCCGACGGCGGCTTGAAACGAGGCGGCAATATCCGCCAGATCTTGGGCTGAAGCGGAAGCCAAGCCCTCATAAGCTTGACGCACCGCGGTTTTCAAGCCGCTGAAGGAAAAATCGCAACCCGGGCGACCGGCCAAAGGACGGGGAAAATCGAACCGGCGGGGATCGCCCTGAATGGCGGCCTGTTCGACCGCGGGTCCGCCCGGATAACCCAGACCCATCAGCTTGGCTGTTTTGTCGAACGCTTCGCCGATCGCGTCATCCATGGTTGTGCCGAGACGTGTGTAATGCCCCACATGGTGAACGATCAAAAGCTGACAATGTCCTCCGGAAATCAACAGCAGCAGATAAGGAAACGGCAAAGCCGGGTCGATCAGCCGTGCGGTCAAAGCGTGACCCTCCAAATGATTGACCGCGATCAATGGTTTGTCATGGCTGAAGGCGATGCCTTTGCCGGTCATCAGCCCGACAATGACGCCGCCGATCAGTCCCGGGCCGGCGGTTGCCGCCACAGCGTCTAGCTTTTCATAGTCGAGGCGGGCTTCGTCCATGGCTTGGCGCACCAGCCCGTCGAGATGTTCCACATGGGCTCGAGCGGCGATTTCCGGCACCACGCCGCCATAGGGCCGGTGCTGATCGAGCTGGCTCAAAACCAAATTCGCGCGAATATGTACCGCGCCGGCGGCGGTTTGTTCGACGATGGCAACGGCCGATTCATCGCAACTGCTTTCGATGCCTAAAACCGTGAGCGATTGTGCCGACACACCCGTCCCTTCAGAGTACGTTCACAAAAGATGGAATCCCTAAGGTACTCTTAAGTCTTTGTTCTGTCGCCCATTCGGACGGAAAACCGGTGGCCACTTTTCCTGAATGGGCTCTACGTCTTTGTTCTGTCGCGCATTCGGACGGAAAACCGGTGGCCACTTTTCCTGAATGCGCTTTAGAGTCTCGCGGCCGCCTCGACAGAACCGGCCAAAAGCCTTAAGTCACTAATCTATCCCGAGGCTTTATCACCGACGCTTGGCCCCATGCAACGCCCCTTGCGAATAGGTACCCGCGGTTCGAAACTGGCGCTTGCGCAAGTGGCCCTGGTCCGCAACGCCCTGGCCGACGCCCAAGGCTGGGATCAGGCGGCGTTGGATGATGCGACGGATATCATGGTTATCCGCACCAGTGGCGACACCGCTACGCGCCGGTTGAGCGAGATCGGTGGCAAAGGGTTGTTCGTCAAGGAATTGGAAGACGCCTTGCTCGGCAAGCGGATCGATATGGCGGTCCATTCCATGAAAGATTTAATGGCCGTTTTACCTTCCGGCCTTGTCATCACCGCAACACTCCCGCGCGAAGATCCGTCCGAAGCGTATTTAAGTACCGACGGGCTACCCTTTGCCTCTCTTGGACAAGGGGCGTCTGTCGGCACGTCGTCGCCCCGGCGACAGGCTCAAATTCTGCGATTGCGTCCGGACGTTAATGTGGTGCCGTTTCGGGGCAATGTGGATACACGTCTGGCAAAAATCAAGGCGGGCGAAGTCGCGGCCACCTTTCTTGCGCTTGCCGGGCTCAAACGATTAAGCCTGGACAATGAGATAAGTGAAATTATCGACGTAAAGGACATGTTGCCGGCTATTGCACAAGGTGCGATCGGACTTCAAACGCGCCAAGACGATGGACAGACGCGATCGATGTTACAGCCGCTCAATGATCGGGCGACGCAAAGGGCGGTAACGGTGGAACGGGCTTTTCTTGAGGTTCTCGAAGGCAACTGCCGCACACCTATTGCCGGACTTGCCCAGTTTGCCGGGACCGACAGCCTAACCTTTCGCGGCCAGGTATTGCTGCCCGATGGGACGGATTTGCGCGAGGTCACGCGTATGGCAATTGTGTCCGGTGAGGGACTGGCCGAACTACTACGAATAGGACGCGATGCCGGCTTGGAACTAAAGCGCATGGCAGGTCCGCGTTATTTTGCCAAAACCTGAACAGAGTGTTGGGCTCGAAACCATCATGCATCTACTCATCACACGCCCCATCGAAGATGCCGACGCGACCATCCGTGCGCTTAAACAACGGGGCCATAGTGCCGTGAGCGTTCCTCTTCTGACCATTGAGCCCGTTGCAAATCTGTCTTTCGACCTGCACGACGTACAGGGGCTTGTCATTACCAGTGCCAACGGCATTCGTGCCTTCGCTCAAGCTAACGAGCAACGTGACGTGGCGATCTTTGCGGTCGGGCAAGCAAGTGCCGATACGGCTTGCGCCTTGGGCTTTACGCCCATTACAGCGGCCGCGGGCGATGTGCCCTCGCTGGCCCGTCTGATTGAACAACGTTGTGACAAGGCGGCGGGCGTGCTGCTCCATTTGTCAGGGGCACAGCGTGCCGGTGATATTAAAGAATTGCTCGAGGCGGCGGGATTCACGGTCCGCCGCCAAAATGCGTATGGCGCGCGCGCCCTCGACCACATGCCCCAACCCCTAGCCGGTCTCTTGACCGCCACGGACCGCCCGCAACTGGACGGCGTGCTGTTCTTTTCGCCGCGCACGGCGCGCATATTCAAAAAGCTTGTGACCGACGCCGGATTTAACCATGCGTGTGGTCATCTGACCGCCTATTGCCTGAGCCAGGCGGTGGCGGACGCGCTGACACCCCTGCGCTTCAAGGGCTTACGCGCCGCGCCGCGCCGCGACCAAGAGGCCCTTCTCGCCTTGCTCGACTCGGAGTAATGTCGCGGCCTCGACACGCTTGAGATGAAGGGTCACGGTCAGCTGAGAAGGATCCATTGCGTATGACTGCGTCAAAGGAGTCTATCGAATCCGAAAAAGAGGGTCCGTCACCCGACGCCAAAAAGGCGGAAACGGATAAAGCCTCCATAGCGGCCGACAAAAGCCGGACCGGCAAAGAAGCCGTCGATCGAACGTCGGACAAGAAAACGCCGGCCAAAAAGACCACGGCAAAGAAAACGGCTGCTAAAACCACAGGGGCAACGACCAAGGGCGGCGCGCCGGATAGCCGTACCGGATGGCGCGGCACGGCAAATGTGCCCGGCGGTATTTTGACGTTGGTTATTGTCACTCTTGCCGCAGCCCTCCTTGGCGGTCTGGTGGCCGCATTTTGGGTTGCGCCAAGCGCCGGCGATGAAGAACTTGTCGCGGCCAATCCCGTTATTGCGGCCCGCATCGGCGAACTGCACGATGCCATCGATGATGTGCAAGACAACCTTGCCGCAACAGACCAACGGGCCCAGGCACTAGACAGTCGCTTCGATAATTTGGACGACAGCGTGCCAAGGGATTTGAACGATACAATAGGTGATCTTGACGTTCGCTTGGACGGATTGGAACAAGCCGTTGCAAGTTTGAGTGGACTGCCGGCAAATGAAGACGGCAATGTACCGGGCAATGTCTTCACACGGCTTGCCGATGATGTGGCGTCTTTGGGCCAACGTCTTGACGCGGTAAACACTCAAATGGCGGCACGCCTTGATGCCCTGGAGGCATTAGCGGCGCCGGCCGATTTGGCGGATCGATTGAGTGCGCTGGCGCAACAATCCGACGTGACCGACCTGGCCGGCCGGCTTGCTTCGCTTGAAAGAGACCAAAGCGGTACCGATGCCAAACGGGCGGTGCTCGCTTTGGCTCTGGCCAACCTCATGCGCGTGGCGGAAACCGGCGAACCTTTTCTGGCCGAGCTCAATGCCGCCGCCATCCTTGCTCCGGGGCGGGTTCCCCTGGCCGATCTTCAATCCCATGCTCGATCGGGCGTCAAAAGCCGATCCACTCTCATGGCTGAGTTCGATCAGGTTATTGACGATGTTTTCCGCGCAGAGCGGGAAGTGCAAGCCGACACCTGGTGGCAAAAGTTGTGGGCTAACATTCGTGCGCTTGTGACGATTCGGCGTACCGGAGATCTTCAAGGAGAGACCACTGAGGCGATCATTGCGCGGACTGAAATGCGAATGGAGGAGGGCCAACTTGTGGTGGCCTCTCAGGAGATGCACAAATTGACGGGACCGGGGGTCGCCGTCGCGGCGACTTGGCTCACCGAGTTGGACGCAAAAGTGCAACTCGATGCCCTGATTGCCGCTCTGACGACTCAAGTTCTTGCCGACTTTGTGGAATAGGCACGAATGATCCGACTATTGTGGATCTTTATTGTTGTCGCAAGCATTGCGACCGGCGTTTCCTGGCTGGCCGACCGACCGGGCGACATTGTGGTGCGCTGGCTTGGCTGGGAAGTTCAAACCAGCTTCGCCATTGCTCTCGTCACCGTCCTGGTTTTTACCATCTTAACTCTCGTTGTATATCGGCTTGTGGTAGGTGTCTGGGCAGCGCCGGGTCTTATCGCCCGAAAACAAAGTGATTGGCGACGTCGCCAAGGGTTTAAGGCGCTGACCAAGGGCCTGATTGCGGTCGCCTCCGGTGAGATCAAACAGGCGCGACGTTATTCCGGTCAAGCGGAACGCCTGCTTGAGGAAAAATCCCTGACAAACTTGCTGGGTGCACAGGCAGCGCAGCTCGACGGCGATGAAGATGCCACCAAAAAATATTTTTGCGCCATGCTTGAGTCTCCGGATACGGAGTTTTTGGGGTTGCGCGGCCTTACCGCTCAGGCCCAGCGCGGGGGAGACAGGCAGGCGGCGCTGGAATTTGCCGGTCGTGCGTTCGACTTGCGACCGAAAACCACATGGGCGTTCGAAGCGCTGGTCGAACTTCAAAGTCAATCCGGCGATTGGGATGGGGCATTAGGGACACTCGAAAAGGCCAAAAAGGCCGGTTTCTTGGACAGCTCTATTGTGCGCCGCTGGCGCGCCGGGCTGTTGACGGCCAAGGCCTACATGGCGGATCGCAACGGCAAAGGCGATGACGCGGAAAACGACGCCGTGCAAGCGCACCGTTTGATGCCGTCCCTGGCGCCGGCCGCCGTGTTGGCGGCGCGCAAACTCTGCGCCAAGGACAATGATTGGAAGGCGGCCGGAATATTGGAAGAAGCCTGGCGTGAAGCCCCCCATCCAAGCTTGGTCGAGGCCTATGTGTCGCTAAAACCAAACGAAACCGCCCACGAACGCGCCAAACGTTTACACGGATTGGCACAGATGAACCCGGAACATATGGAAAGCCGGCTGCTTCTGGCGCGCCAATCGATTAATACGCGCAAATGGCAAGAAGCCCGGGAGGTTCTTAAGCCTCTGGTGGAGGCCACACCCACAGCCCGCGTTTGCGCGTTGATGGCGGAGATCGAGCAAGGCGACAACGACAATGTGGGCGGTGCACGAGAATGGCTGGCACGAGCCGTTGCAGCGCCTCCTGAGCCCGAATGGGTGCGCGCATCATTCAATCTGAGTACTGAGGAATGGAGTCACTTAGCACGACAGATTGCGTCCGATTTAAATTGGCCACCGGCACTCGATGAGCACCAGTTCGCCAAAGGGCAAATGGGTGTTGCGCCGTTCACGCCGGAACTTCAAACGGAAGTGGCGGAGCGTGGGCCGGAACACGACAAAAAAAGATCGGGCACCGACCGCTCGAAGCCCGTCCTTATCGTCGAATCGCCCCCGGCTGTCGACCACGTTCCAGTGACGCCACAAGACTATGTGCCGCCACTTATTCCGGATGTGCCGTATCTCCAAAAAGGCTCATCCGATGCTCAAACTCGCGTTACGGAAACCGGATTTTCCACATTGCGTTCGGTGCGAAAAGCGGGGGCCAAGGGACTTCGCTCCATTGGGTTGTCGACCAAGTCAAAGATTAAACGGGCTCAGCGGAAACGCTCGAAGATGAGCGACACATTGGTTTCGAAACCCCGAAAAGACCGAATTATATCCGGGCACGAGGGTGATGGGGACGCGTCACGGGACGAGGCCGCCCCGCCGCGTGTGACAAGCGGGACAACGGAACAATTTTTCTCTTTGCCTCAACAACCCGACGATCCCGGATCGGATGACAACAAGATCAAAAAGAAGGACCATGCGTCCAGATGGTGAAATGGCTGGGCGGCATTTTCGCTTGCCTTCTTTTGATTGCCGGACAGCTTCTCAATCCTCCTTGAAAGACCCGCGGCAAAGCGTCCTCGTGTAACAACTAAGAATTGTTAAGGAATTCCATGAGTTGTTATGATTGGCTCGATACAGCCGATTTAATGGGACCGGGCTTAGGGTCCTTCCGGTTTTGATAGAATCAAAACCGGACCCTAGGTTGTTGTTTTATCGTGTTTCCGGACGGAAAACCGGTAGCCACCCCGGCCTTCGCCGGGACATGCTTTTCCTGGAAACACTCTAGTCAATACAAAAGGATGCGCAGAGCCATGACAACGGGCACTCAAAGCTACATTCCCAACAAAACGGAACTGGTCGAAGCGGCGCGCGCTTTGGTTCCGGTGATTAGAGAACGTGCAGAAAAAGCCGAAAGCCTGCGCCGCATGCCGGATGACACCATTGCCGAACTCAAAGCGGCCGGATTCAACAAAATGTATATGCCCAAGCGCTTTGGCGGTTTCGAATTGGATTGGGGCGTTCATTACGACGTGGCGCGCGAACTGGGACGCGCGTGCGGTTCGACCGCTTGGACCGTGTCCCTCGTGTTTTCACATATCTTTTGGGTCGGCCGATTCTATCCGGAAGCGCAAGAGGAATTTTTTGCCAGGCAATCGGATCCCATCGTCGCCACCGGTGCGGCAGGCAACGGGGTGCTGAAAGAAGTCGACGGCGGATACCGGCTTTCCGGCAGATGGAAATTTCTCAGCTGTGTTGATCACGCCGATTGTGCCATCGTGACCGGACGAGACGACCCGGAAAAAACCTTTTCCCATTTCGTGATGGTGTATCCGGAGGATTACAAAATAATCGATACGTGGGACACGGAAGGTTTGCGGGGCACGGGCAGCAATGATGTTGAAATTGGTGATTGCTTCGTTCCGTGGTATCGTGCCCTTCGCCGCGAGGATTTTTTGGGCTATGTGACGCCGGGTTCGAAAATCAACGATCATTACATGTATCGTATGCGCGCCGCCCCTCTACAGCGCAGTTGGTTTGCCGCCCCTTTGGTAGGTCCCGCGCGTGGTGCATTGGAGGAATATTGCAACATCACCAAGTCGCGCACCGGTCAAATGTTCGGTGAACGGATTATCGATCAGGTTCCCGTCCAGGTAAGGGTAGCAGAATCCTTGGCCGAAATCGAAACTGCGGAGCTTATTATCGACAAGAATCTGCATTTCATACATGAAAGTGGTTTGAAGGGTGATGATTTTGAAGGTATTGAAGTTTTAAAGGCGCGGCGAGATATGACCTATGTGGCCAGATTATGCGTTAGCGCGACCACGCGACTGGCGGAGATGATGGGCGCCAGCGGCCAGCAACGCGGCAATCCGGTGCAACGGCTCATGCGAGATTGCCGTGCCGTGGCGACCCATATTGAGCTGCAATGGGATCACGCCATGGCGCCCATAGGGAGATATCTGTTCGACTTACCCACCGGCGATCCGGTGGTCGACAGCCAAAAAGCCAATATGAGTGGCGGGTCCGTCGGGTCTCTTATCGGCGCGCGGAGTTAGAGTGTTTCCAGGAAAAGTGGATACCGGTTTTCCGTCCGGAAACACGACAAAACAACACCTTAGGGTCCGGTTTTGATTCTATCAAAACCGGAAGGACCCTAAAGCGCATTCACAAAAAGCATGCCCCGGCGAAGGCCGGGGTGTACGCGGTTTTTGGGTTCGAATGCGCTCTAATAGCGGCCCCATTGGAACCGAAATGTCAATGGAGCCGCGCTAGAGCAGATTCTGATCAT
>SMXP01000162.1 GCA_004356335.1 Alphaproteobacteria bacterium
GATGTCATTGTCAACCGTATCCGCATTAAGCCAGGTGGCGTCGCGCACGCGCAGTGTTTTCCTGCCGTCCGCATCGAAAATGGCCCAATAGGTGGCGGGCTCTTGGGCCAAAACAAAAGGCAGTTTTTCCTTTTCGGATGCGGTTTCATTGACAAAACGCTGGCCTTTCAAATTGATCCATACTGCTTGATCATTGCTCGTCACTAAGGCGCGCTGGTTTTGGGGATCGCGCGGATCCGGAATGCCGTTGGTAAAGGTGACGTGACGATCGAGATGAGTGAGCGCGGCGCCGGCAGATTGTGCAAGGTCAAAGCCCGCCCCCAACGCGAAATAACCGGACCCCACAAGCAAACGCTCGGGCTGAGGCACATCGTCCGGCCAAGTCGCCCGGACTTTATCCAGATTGCTTTGAAATCCGCCCGTGGCGATAAGTACGGCGGGAGCGCGTAACTCCCGTGTTTCGGAAGTTCGCGTATTTTGAACAACCACCCCTACGACACCGGAATCGTCCACGATCAGATCGATCGCCTTGGTATTTACAGCCAAACCCACATTGGGATGCCGAAGCGCCTCGCGCAGCATGGGCACAATCGCGTGAACCGCTTTGCCTTGGGTAAAATGAAATCTAGGTACGGAGTGTTCCGGTGTCGGAATAATGACTTTGAACTCAACTCCAAGATCTACAAGAAAATCATGAACTTGCTCGCGCGAATCCTCCACATAGGCCCGGGTCCAAGCCGGATCGTTCGTTTCGCCCCAACGCATCAAATCCGCGAACGCCAGGTCCGGTGAATCTTCAATGCCTTTGGATTCCTGCAACGGCGTGCCGACCAAGGCAAAACCGCCAGCCAATACCGCGTGACCGCCGGCGACCGAGTTGGCTTCCACCACAAGCACACGGGCACCGCCGCGCGCCAATTCAAGTGTCGCGGCCAAGCCGGCAATACCGCCGCCAACCACGATGACATCGGCGTCACTTTCCGCTTGCGGCGCCTCACAGGCAACCAACAAAAACGCCGATGACAAACATAATATGGCGAAAGCGAGATTTTTCATGGGCGCGACCCTCGGTAAAACAAGCGGGCTCATCTGACAGAAAAATGCGTTATTCAGCAGCAGAGGCAATGCGCGGTTTGGATGCCGGTTTGAAACCCAAGGGCAGGCCCGCATCGGGCGTAAATCCATAGAGCTCCTCACCGGGCAAGGCTTGCTCGACGATCTTGCGAACCTGCAACAGTTTTTCAATATCGATGCCGGTTTTCAAACCCATGGCCTCGAGCATAAAGACGAGATCTTCCGTCACAATGTTGCCGCTGGCACCCGGCGCAAACGGACAGCCCCCAATGCCGCCCAAAGAACTGTCTATAGTGGTTATGCCTTCTTCCAGAGCCGCCAAAACATTGGCAAAGCCAAGTCCGCGCGTATTGTGTAAATGAATGCTGGTGCAGGCCTCGTCACCCACGGCGGCCCGCACCGCGCGCACGAGCTCTCTTACCTGAGTCGGATTGGCATAGCCCGACGTGTCCGACAAGCCGACTTCGTCACATCCCGCTTCCATAAGCCTTACGCCAAGCTCAACCACTTTACTTTGCGGCACGTCGCCTTCGATCGTGCAGCCAAAGGCGGTCGACAATCCGCCTTCAAGCTTGGGTCGTTTGTCCGGCGGCAGATCGTTTAACAGATCGACGATGCGCCTCACCTCGTCGATCATTTGTTCATGGGTGCGATTGACGTTTCTCAAGTTGTGCGTCTCGCTTGTGGAAAGCGGTATGGTGATCTTATGGACACCCGCCTTCACCGCATTTTCTGCACCTTTGAAATTGGGCACCAAAACCGCCACCGTGAGACCTTCGATGGTTAAAGCGTGGGCGACGATCTCGGCTGTATCGGCCATTTGCGGTAAAACTTTGGGCGGCACAAAGGAGCCCACTTCAATCTCCGGCACACCGGTTGCAGCCTCGGCCGAAATCCACGCCTTCTTTGCCTCGGTCGGCATGATGGATTTGATGCTTTGCAGTCCGTCTCGCGGACCCACTTCACTGACTTCAATATCAATACCGCGCATTGCCCTTTTTCGCCTTCACGTATAGATTCGAGCCGATTTTTCGCTCATTTGAGCATTCCTCATCGCTCTTTATCCATAGCATATCACAAAAATCACTGCGAATGGGGAGCGACCGGTAGACGCTTTATGCGAGGAAAGCAAACCGCATGGCCAGCACTTCCAATCTTCCTTTAGACGGTATCAAGGTTATCGAATTCACACATATGGTGATGGGCCCGACGGTCGGCGTCATCTTCGCGGATCTGGGCGCGGATGTGATTAAAGTCGAACCGATCAAGGGCGACGCCACACGCAAGCTTAAAGGATCCGGCGCCGGCTACTTTTCCATGTATAACCGGAATAAGAAAAGCATCTGCCTCAATCTCAAGGATCCAGACGGCAACAAAATCGCGAAAGAATTATGCAATCGAATGGATGTGGTGATCGAAAATTTCCGGCCGGGCACGATCGAACGATTGGGATTGGGCTATGCGGATTTGTCAAAGGACAATCCAAGGCTGATCTTCTGTCATGCCAAAGGCTTTTTGAACGGGCCATACGAGAACCGCACGGCACTCGATGAAGTGGCGCAAATGATGGGCGGCCTGGCTTACATGACCGGGCCACCCGGGCGGCCGTTGCGCGCCGGTGCCTCGGTGATCGATGTGACCGGCGGTATGTTCGGCTGCATCGCCGTTATGGCCGCGCTCGAACAACGCCACCGCACCGGCAAAGGGCAAGAGATCACCACATCATTGTTCGAAACAACCGCCTTCCTGGTCGGTCAACACATGGCTCAATACGCGGTGACCGGCACGCCTGCGCCACCCATGCCGGCGCGCGTTTCCGCGTGGGCGATTTACGACGTGTTCGAGACCGGCGATGATAGTCAAATATTCGTCGGTGTGGTCAGCGACGGGCAGTGGACAAATTTCTGCGAGGCCTTTGAATTGACGGAATTTTCATCCGATCGCAGCCTTGACGAAAACAATGCCCGCGTGGCCGAGCGCGATCGCATTTTGCCGGTCATCCGCGATTTGTTTAAGCAATATGACAAGCAGACCTTGATGGCCAAACTCGAGGAAATGGGCATGCCGTTCGCGCCCATATCAAAACCGGAGGAACTGTTCGATGATCCGCACTTAGCGGCGGGCGGTGGGCTGATTCCCGTGACTATTCCCAATAATGGGAAAAAAACAAAACTTCCCGCCTTGCCCATCGAGATGGACGGCCGTCGGTTTGGCACACGCATTGATCTGCCGCAACCCGGCGAACACGGACGTGACATACTTAAAGATATGGGGTATACGGACGATCAGATTGATGGATTGATGGCCGATGGTGTTGTGGGCTGCGAACGCCCAAACGCCGTGATATCCGTTGAGTAAAGTGCCGGCAATGCGGGTCACGAGTTAGGCACAGCATAAATCCACGGACGGCGCTCCCTGTCCTGTTTTTGGAACGCATCAATCTCCGCTTTGTGTTGCAGTGTCAGGCCGATCATGTCGAGACCGTTCAACAACATGTCGCGCGGGCCGGGATCGATGTCAAACGCATATGTGTCGCCATTGGGTGCCGTAACGAGACCTTGGTGAAGATCGATATGAATGAGGCGGGAGGGTGGATCCTGTTCCACTTGCTGTTCCACTTGGGTCGCAAGTTCGGAAACAATGTCGTCGGACAACACGATCGGCAACAGGCCGTTGCGAATACAATTATTGTAAAAGATCGCCCCGAAACTGGGTGCGATGACGGAGCGAATGCCAAACTCCTTTAACGCCCAGACCGCGTGTTCACGCGATGACCCGCAGCCGAAATTGACACCCGCTAAAAGAATGCTGGCTCCCTGATATTGCGGCTTGTTCAGCACGAAATCGGGATTGGGTTCGCGGCTGTCTTGCGCCACATAGCGCCAGCCGGCGAATAAGCCTTCGCCAAATCCTTCCTTCGATACGCGCTTCAGTTCGCGCGACGGAATGATCGCGTCCGTATCCACGTTGATGCGCAGCAAAGGCGCGGCGATCCCATCATGTTCGATGAATTTTTCCATGAGCCTATTGAAGATACTCTCTGGGATCCGCTATCCGCCCGGCAATGGCCGAGGCTGCGACCGTAGCGGGACTTGCCAGGTGAGATCGTGTTTCCGGCCCCTGACGGCTTTCGAAATTGCGGTTGGTGCTGGTGATCACCCTCTCCTGATAGCCAAAGCTTTCACCGCCGGCGAAAAAACACATGGAGCATCCGGATTCACGCCATTCAAAGCCGGCTTGCTCGAAGACCCGATCCAACCCTTCCGCTTCCGCCGCTTGCTTCACCTGGGTCGATCCGGGCACGCAAATGGCCTTGATACCTTCAGTCACTTTGCGCCCTTTCAAAATACCCGCGGCAATACGCAGATCCGAAAGTCGGCTATTGGTACACGAACCGATAAAGGCTGCATCGATCTTGAGGTCGGTCATGGCCGTGCCGGGCTTCAGATCCATATAGTCGAGGGCACGCACCATAGACTTGCGGGTATTCTGATCTTTAGCTTTCGACGGGTTGGGCACTTGACCGGTAATGGGGATCGCATGTTGCGGGCTATTGCCCCAGGTGACCATTGGATCGATATCGGCCGTATCAATCACGATCTCATTGTCAAATACCGCATCGTGATCCGATGTCAGGCCCTGCCAATAGGCAACGGCCTGATCCCAGGCCTGTCCGGTGGGCGCAAAGGGCCGCCCTTTCACATAGTCGATCGTTTTGTCATCGGGTGCGATGATGGCGGTAAAGGCGGAAAACTCCACGGCCATATTACAAAGGGTCAATCGCGCTTCGATGGACAAATCGCCAATCGCCTTTCCGGCAAACTCAATGGCATAGCCCGCCGCACCGGTCGCGGAATATGTGCCGATGAGATGCAGAATCATGTCCTTTGAATAGACGCCGCGCGACAGGCCGCCGTCAAACCGCACGCGCATGATTTTGGGCCGGCTGACGCGCAGGGTTTTAGTGACCAAGGCATGCTCGGCTTCGGTCGAACCGATGCCCCAAGCCAGTGCACCCAGTCCACCCAAAGTGCAGGTATGGCTGTCCGGACATACCAACGTCACGCCGGGCAGTGCAATACCTTGTTCGGGCGACACCACATGGACGATACCTTGGCGCGGGTCGTTCAAGTCGAACAGTTGGATTCCCGCATGGATCGCCGACTGCCGCATGGCTTGAATAAAGTGCTTGCCCGACGGCATGAGAGTTTCGTCATTGCGACCCGGAAACGTATCGACAATATGGTCCATTGTGGCAAACACATGCTCCGGATTGCGGATCCGGCGGCCCTCGACCTCGATACTTTTGAGCGAAATCGTACCCATCCGTTCATGAAGAAATATGCGGTCAATATAAATCAAGTCGGTGCCGTCCTCGAGGGAGGCAACCACATGCTGATTCCACAATTTTTCAAACAATGTTTTTGGCACAGTTTTCGTCCGTAAGATGCGGCCGGTATGGGTGGTAGCAACGCCGGTTCAACACCACGCCGGGCAAAAATTCAAGATTGGCAGGCCACCCAACCAACCCCCTCTCGCCCAGCGGATAACCACCTTCACAAAGCGCCGCAACCCCTTTCTCATGTGATCTAATCGCTCTCGGTGACAAAGACAAGATTGTCATCTCGCTTAGGCGGCAAAGCGTTTACCTCATATGACATGCGCAGCCAAAGGAAAAATCGAAAATGACCGATCTCCATACAGAAATTGATGCCATTTTGAAGAAGACCGAAGAATGCTGGAACTCCCAGAACTGGCATCACATGATTGAGCTGTGGGACGAGGATGATCCCGAACCCATCTACGTTGCCGAAGAGCTTTACCAACCGATGATCGGGTGGGACATTATCAGGCCCTATTTTCGCCCACCCGGTAAAGGGTTGGAGGCATTTCGCTGGGGCTATTCGAATCTTTTCGTCAAACAACTGGCCCCGGATATTGCTTTGGCTTTGTTCAGCCATTGGTTCGAACTTAAGCTTGCCCACGGGCAAACACAGCCGCGTGCCGGCTTCGATCGAGTGCTTGCGCTTTACAGAAAAAAATCCGACGGTTGGAAACAAATCATGTATGCGCAATGTCCGTTGGGACCCGATACCTATGTGCGGGCTTTATGCGAAAAGATCGTAAAGCCCGACTTTCCGGAATTTGCCGAACGGGCCAAGCTGCTGAGAAAAGCCGTTAACGACCCTGCGACTGAAGACAAATAGACCTGTCATGAAAGCCCTTGGGACCCAAAGCGGGAAGCCGCCTGGCGCGGGGCACTTGCTTGCTCATGGCGGGGCCTCCCTCCGATCCTAGCGACTCCGCGCCCCTCGTTAAGATTGCGTTTACCACCACAACCCGCTTGAGACCCGGGCCCCCATCCTTCACAGGACATTAATCATCACCGCGCTAATCTCTCCTAGAGCGCATTCAGGAAAAGTGGGGGCCGGTTTTCCGTCCGAATGCGCGACCAAACAAAGACTTAGAGCGTTTTCGCGATTCTGTTAAATTCGAAAACGCTCTAGTATGACGGGTTTTCAGTATGTTCGACAAACAAAAGCCCATTCGGGAAAGACAAAAGGTCCGCTCTCTCTTGAAACTCAAAGAAGCCGAGCCCATTGAGGGATATTTCTTCTGCATGCCAAGCGAACGAGTGAATGACCTGCTCAATGACGAACGAGCATTTTTTCCATTCGAAAGTGTTAGTGGTGAACTTTATGTGGTCGCGAAATCTTCGGTCGAAATGGCCATACCGAAGGACCAGTCAGGCGACACAAATGTTACGAACGACCCCTATATGATATTACGCATATCGCCCGACGCGACACTGGAAGAGATCAAACAGGCTTATCGCCAGCGAATGCAGGAATATCACCCCGACCGTTTCTCCCAGGTGGAACTTCCCGAAGAGCTCAGAATCATGGCCAATGACATGGCATCCCGCATTACCACCTCTTATAAGCGGCTATCAGAGAAGATGGCTCAAAAGGAAGCTGTCTGAAGTTTGCCGGCCCGTGACCGTAAAGATTAATGCGCGTCCAGAAAATTCAGAACAATATCGGCAAATTTCTTCTTAAGCTCTTTCCCGGCAATCACGTGGGCGGAGTCTTCCAACAGAATGCCTTGGGCGCCCGGTATCCCTTGTTCGATGACTTTAGTAATGCGCGGTCCAGTCACCTGATCGAGGCCCGCATGCATAATCAATGACGGAACCTTGATGTGGTCTAGTCGCCCTAGACTGTCATGGGTGAGGCAGGCATCGACAAGCCGAGAATGCGCCTCATAGCGGCCATTGAGATCCCCCCAAACACCGTCTTCGCCCAACAGCCGGTCGATATTTTTGATGTAATATTCGGGTTCGAACGACATCACCGTCACCAATCTTTGAAAGGCTAAGAAACCCATGTCGCGATGCACGCTACGCATAAGTTCCAATTGGTCACCGAGAAACCGGTCCATTTTAGCCCAGCAACCCGTATTGATCATCGACCGCGCCAAATCGGGCCGGTTGATGGCGATCTCCTGAGCAATACACGCCCCGATGCCCACCAAGCCGATCAAGTGTACGTTTTTGAGGCCGAGATGATCGAGCAATTCTGATGCATCGTCCGCATAAAGACGTGTGGTCGGATCGAGGTTGAGGTCATCATCCGAGTTGCCAATGCCACGATGATCGAAAATGATGACTTGATAACGATCCGTTAACCCCCACGGCATGTGCCGCTCGCCGCCATGGCAAAACGTGCCCCAACCGGTCATCAATAAGACCGGATCCCCCTGACCATGAGTTTCAAAATACATATTATGATTGTTGATTCGCGCAACGGGCATTCCTCTTGATCCCTATTACTTTCAAAATAGCTCTGTCTAGAGCGCATTCAGGAAAAGTGGACACCGGTTTTCCGTCCGAATGCGCGACAAAACAAAGACTTAGAGTACGTTAGCGATTCCAAATAAAGTGAATGCGCTCTAACGGACGTCGGAAGCTTGCCGATTAACTTTCACCGATGCTCATGATCTTCAGCGTATTGGTCGTTCCCGGTCGACCGAAAGGGATACCCGCCGTCACAATCACCAGATCGCCTTCCTTGAGACCAGCCTCCTGCCGTGAAATGCTATCGGCACGCCCGACCATTTCCTGGAAGCTCGTGATATCGTCCGTAACGACGCTGTGCAAACCCCAAACAAGCGACAATTGCCGGGCCGTTTTCAGGTTGGGTGTAAGGCCCAGTACCTTACAATGGGGCCGCTCCCGTGAGACGCGGATCGCCGTGGAGCCGCTGTTTGTAAAGGCCAGAATGGCCTGACAATCGAGCAGCTGGGCGATATCTCGTGCCGAGTGGCTAATGGCATCCGCGAGCGTGGTTTCGGTCCGTTGCGAACGATCGAATAATCCAGACCAATGGCCCGGATCGTCTTCTACAGCTCCTATGAGTCGATCCATAATGGCCACTGCCGTTTGAGGATGCCGCCCCACGGCAGATTCAGCGCTCAGCATGACGGCATCCGCTCCTTGATAAACGGCTGTTGCCACATCCGATGCTTCCGCTCGGGTTGGTGCCGGTGCCGCAATCATTGATTCGAGCATCTGAGTTGCCACAATGACAGGCTTGCCGGCGTCACGACATCTCTTGATGATACGCCGCTGGGCGATAGGCACCTGCTCGAGAGAAAGTTCCACGCCCAGATCCCCGCGAGCCACCATGATGACATCGGCCAGATCGATAATCTCATCCAAATTATCCAGCGCCGCGGGCTTCTCGATCTTAGCGAGGATGGCCGCACGCCCGTCAATCAACGCCTGCGCCTCACGGATATCTTCGGCCCGTTGCACAAAACTCAAGGCGACATAATCGACCTCCGACTCAAGGGCAAAAGCAAGGTCAGTGCGATCCTTGTCCGTAATCGACGAAATGGGCAGGCTGCGCCCCGGTATATTGATGCCTTTTCTATCGCCAAGCGTACCGCCGATATCGACTTTGGCTGTTACCTTGTTCTTGGACGTTGCTACTATGGTGAGCTGCAAGCGACCATCGTCCAATCTCAACACGTCGTTTGGTTGCACCACATCAAGCAATTCGGGATGCGGTATGGGTATGGTGTTGGCCGAGTGCGACCTGTCGGACACCTCCAATTCGACAATTTGACCCACATCGAGGTTCACTTCACCGTCGGGAAATTGGCCGACACGAATCTTGGGCCCTTGCAGATCGGCAATGATCGGGATCGGCCGGCCGACATCGGCCTCGATGCTGCGGACATTTTCTATGCGGCGTTTGTGCTCAGAATGCTCGCCGTGACTAAAATTAATGCGAAACGCATCCGCCCCTGCGTCGAACAGCGACTTAATGCGCTCCAGCGGATCGCTTGCCGGGCCTAGCGTGGCGACAATCTTGCAATTTCGTGGTCGGATAGGGGTCATGGGACAATCCGGTATGGGCCGATGCTATACCACACCAAATGACATCGTGTTGCAAGGAGCAGCAGCGACAAATCCCCAATCAAGCACAATGCCGCTAAATCAAATTGGCGCCCACAATGATCCACAGGCCAAGCAGACAGACATTGCCGATCGCAAAAGCCGCAAGCCGATGCGTCACATTATTATAGGTGAGGTGAATGATTGCATGGACACTACGTGCCGCCACATAGAGCCAAGCGAGTAGGGACAAGGCCGGGGTCACCAGACCAACGGCAATGCACAACACCGTGACCGCGTAAAAAAGAACCGGCATCTGAAACATATTGGCAAAATGCCGCGTCGCTTTCTCGACGTAATCAGGTGCATTACCTTGAAACAGTCCATAATACGATATTTTAACGGCTTGTGTTCGAATCGAATGCACCCGCGATAAGAACATGATGGTCATGACAACGAATGTAACGGCGACCATGGCTAAAAGCTGCGCTACCATATTATTTGTCCTCCTAAGGTTGGGCGGCTTGCGACGGTGAGATAGCCGTCAAGAACTTACCAATTGACTTAAGGTCCTCCTATTTTGCTTAAGAGTGACCACAAAAATGCTTCGGTAAGCGAATTGCCGGAAGGCATAAAGGCCGTTGCCGAGATCTTCGGTTGCCTCGTAAGGAACATCGGCTGGTATGTGTTGTGCGTGAGCCCAATTGGGGCTGATGATTAAAATCGATAGGCAAAACAACGGTAGAAGACGTTTGTCGGCATTGGATTTGGTCATTTATATTCCCCAAAGTTGTCCTCGGGTCTTTCCGGTTTTGATGGAATCAAAACCGGACCCTAGTCAACGACCATCAATATATCCGACAATATGGAAAAAATCGTATCGATCTGTTGCTTTTCGATAATGA
>SMXP01000163.1 GCA_004356335.1 Alphaproteobacteria bacterium
CCATGTGCCGATGATGGGCAATCTTGCGGGCATCCGAATCGATATGGATATTTTCCCCATTTTGGTCAAGAACGCGCATATTCACGGCATCACCGTGGGCAATCGCGACACTTACGAAAAAATGTGGGACTGCGTCGGCACAAGCGAAATCCGACCGGTTATTTATAAGACTTACGATTTCGAGAATGGCGGCCATGCCATTCAAGATATCGCCGCCGGCCGCCACTTTGGTAAGCTGACCGTAAAGTTCTAAGATGACCTCGCGCGCGCCGCATCCTATGACGCAGCACAAAGAGGTGCAGGGGCCGTTGCTTTGTTTGTTTTGGGAGAGCCCGCGTGATGGCTCATGCCGATGGGGAGACGTTTGCCGACATTAGGGACGCGGTCCGCAAAACCTGTGCCGCGTTTCCCGGCTCCTATTGGCGGGAGAAAGACGAAAACGCCGCCTACCCCAAAGAGTTTGTCGATGCTCTCACACAGGCGGGGTTTTTGTCGGCGCTCATTCCGGAAAAATATGGCGGCAGTGGTCTTGGCCTTTCGGCGGCGGCGGCCATCTTGGAGGAAATCAATAAGTCCGGCTGCAATGCAGGGGCGTGCCACGCACAGATGTACGTTATGGGCACTCTTTTGCGTCACGGTTCTGATGCGCAAAAGAACACCTTTCTCCCCGCCATTGCCAACGGAACATTGCGCCTTCAAGCCTTCGGGGTCAGCGAACCGACGAGCGGAACCGATACCGGCTCCATTAAGACAAGCGCCCGCCGAGAGGGAGATCATTACATCATCAATGGTCAGAAGCTATGGACGTCGCGCGCTGAACATTCCGACCTTATGTTGTTGCTCGTGCGCACCACGCCCAAAGAGGACGTGAGCAAACGTACCGACGGCATGTCGGTCTTCATTGTCGATCTGCGTGAGGCCGTGGGAAGGGGCCTTACGATCCGGCCGATCAAGACCATGATCAATCATTCGACCACGGAGATCTTCATTGACGATCTCAAGGTGCCGGCGGAAAATTTGATCGGTAAGGAAGGCACGGGCTTTCGTTACATTCTCGATGGGATGAATGCGGAACGTATTCTCATTGGCGCGGAATGTATCGGCGATGCCCGTTGGTTTATCAATAAAGCGGTTAACTACGCCAATGAGCGTATCGTGTTCGATCGTCCGATCGGGCAAAATCAGGGGATCCAATTTCCTATTGCACGGGCCTATGCGGCAACGCAAGCCGCTGATCTTATGGTGCAACAGGCCGCCACGCGCTTCGAGCAAGGATTGGAGTGTGGTAGCGAGGCCAATATGGCGAAGCTCTTGGCTGCGGATGCATCTTGGGCGGCGGCGGAGATGTGCCTCCAAGCCCATGGCGGCTTTGGATTTGCCCGGGAATACGATGTGGAGCGCAAATGGCGCGAGGCGCGGCTTTATCAAATAGCGCCGATTTCGACGAATTTTATCCTGTCCTACATCGCCGAACACGTGCTGGGTTTGCCGCGATCTTATTAGAGCATTTTCGAGCGAAGTGGACACCGGTTCGCGTTAAGAAAATGCGACCAAACAAGAACTTAGAGCGTTTTCGCGATTCCGTTAAGTTCGGAAACGCTCTAGCAAACCCCGTCTTGCTGCCCACGAGGACAAACATGGTCGATCAAA
Source organism: Alphaproteobacteria bacterium (assembly GCA_004356335.1). Lineage (GTDB taxonomy): Bacteria > Pseudomonadota > Alphaproteobacteria > SMXP01 > SMXP01 > SMXP01. The sequence continues at coordinate 1,651 of SMXP01000163.1, forward strand.
CGGACACTTACCGGAAATGGATCGGCCGGCGCGAGACTTTGGTCGATTTTGTCGATCCGCGCTCAATCGCCAACATGGATGTGCTTTTGGGCGGCGACGGCGCCTGGCCCCGTAAGGGCGATCCGATCGCCAATTTTTGGCACTGCATGAATTTTGCGCCACGGGCGCCGCACGATGATCTGGGACCGGACGGTCACCCCCGCCGTGGCGATTTTATGCCCCCCATTCCGTTACCTCGGCGCATGTATGCGGGTGCCGAAATGGATTTCATCGCACCCTTGCACGTCGGCGATCACGTTGAATGCCATACGGTCATTGCCGACATCACCAGCAAGCACGGGCGTTCGGGCGCGCTTGTTTTTGTTGTGCTCGCGGATGAGATCCGCAGTGATGGCGTTACGAAGATTATGCAAAAGCGTACATTGGTTTTCACGGAAGCGGTCAATAAAGATTTTTCGGATACCTCGTCCCCTAAGCCTGCCCCGGATGAGGCCGACTGGCGGCAGGAAATTACACCCGACCCGATAACGCTTTTTCGTTTTTCAGCGCTCACCTTCAACGGCCACCGAATTCACTATGACCATCCTTATGCAACGGATGTGGAGGGTTATCCCGACCTGGTGGTGCATGGCCCGTTCATTGCCCTTTGGTTGATTACGGCATGTCAACGCGCGAATTCCAACCGTCCGATCAAAAGTTTTTCTTATCGAACCCACGCGCCGCTTTTCGCCGATGCGCCATTTAACGTTGCGGGGAAATTGGATCGAAGCCGTGCGGCGGCGACCCTTTGGGCGGCAGGACGAGACAAATGTCTTGCTATGACGGGAAAGGTCGTGTTCGCCGATTAGAGCGCATTCAGGAAAAGTGGGTACCGGTTTTCCGTCCGAATGCGCGACAAAACAAAGACTTAGAGCACGTTAGCGATTTTATCTTTTGTGAATGCGCTCTAGACCCCGTTCACAATTCATTGAATCAGGGAACGTGGTCTAGATTTGTTATTGGTCGCGCATTCGAACCCAAAAACCGCGTACACTTTTTGTGAATGCGCTCTAGCGGCTCGATTATTTCAACAGCTGGCCGTGCATTGTGTTCTTGAAAAGGGATTCAAATTTTGGATCGTCGCTGTAAATGCGAAGTGTCGACACGACGGTGCGTGACATAAGCCGTGCGGTATATCCGGCGCTGTCATTGCGCAGGAGATCGGCTTCTTCCAGTCGCTCAAAAAGCTTGCTCAGTTGGTCGACGAAACGGTTATGAAGATCCCTCACCAGGGGAAAATATTTGCCGCCCATATATTGTGACAATAACAGCGCATTGGCATCACGGCGCCACAAAGTCAGATAGATCGTGAGAATTCCTTCCATCAATTCATCGGTCTTGCACTCATTAAGTCCTTGGAGTTTTGCAATGCCCAGCTCGAAAAAGGGCCGGGCGATATCCTCGATCAGTTGTTCTTTGTTGGCAAAGAAGCTGTAAAAAGTACTGCGAGCAATACCGGCTTCTTCGATAATTTCCTCGACCGCCACATTTTCAGCGCCTTTTTCGACAAATCGCCGGGCCGCCACATCCAGCAATTCGCGCCGCATGCGGTCGCGCCTACGGGCCACTTTGTTGCTTCGTGGTTGCTCAATCCCACGGCGTTCCGTCTTTTGGTCAGAATCTTTTACTAAATCATACATGCTTGTCTGAGTGGATATTTCATCGTATTGTTTGTCAATAGTAGAATAACCCCTAGTCGGTCCCTATTAGAAATTTTCCGGGTCAAGCGCAAACAAAAAGCGTAACGGCCCGGGGATCGTATGTTTCTTTTTGAGGCTTGTGGATTGACACGAAGCTCAGTTGGGCCTCATTAAGCGTGTGTTAGAGCATTTTCGAGCGAAATGGACACCGATTCGCGTTAAGAAAATGCGACCAAATAAGGAATCTAGAGCATTTTCATGAGTCAGTTAATCTTGGAAATGCTCTAGCGCGCCGAATCGAGACAGAATCGGCTTTGCCAGGGCAATAAGGAAAGAGCTTGGACCATGGTTCCCCATCATAGCCGAGGGATCGAAATCGCGGAGAAAGGCCCAACCGATTATATGGTGGTGAAGCGGCTGGTTCCGTTTTTGTGGCCTCCGGGGGAATGGACTTTAAGAGCCCGTCTGGTTGTCGCGTTCGTGTGCATTGTGTTTGCCAAGGCAGCGACCGTGACCTTGCCATTTCTCGTTGGGCTCACCGTCAATGCTTTATCCGTTGAAAATGCGGCCATCATTGTCGTTCCGATCGCGCTCATTCTTGGCTATGGGCTTTTGCGAACGATCGGATTGGCCTTTACCCAATTGCAAGACGCGCTTATTTCCCGCGTGGTGGAGCGGGCGGTGCGTCAGATACAAGTGCGGTTGTTCAGCCACATTCAGCAACTGGGTCTCCAATTTCATCTTGATCGCCAAACCGGTGCCATTAGCCGCACTATCGAACGGGGCGCGCGTGCCATCGACATGCTGCTCACGCTCGTCGTCTTGCGGACATTGCCGGCGATACTGGAATTTGTCTTCGTCTGCACTTTGCAATGGGTCAAATATGGCTGGCTCTATTCCTTGGTGACGTTCATAAGTACGGCTGCCTATGTGACCTACACGATCAGTATTACGGATTGGCGCCTAAAATTCCGTCGCAAGATGAATCAATCGGATGGTGATGCCCATACCAAATTGATCGATGCTCTCATCAATTACGAGACGGTCAAATATTTCGGCAATGAGGCCAATGAAGTCGACCGTGTCGATTCAGCCCTTCACGCTTACGAAAATGCGGCGGTGAGCTCCAAGGTGTCGCTGGCATTACTGAATATCGGTCAGGGCGCGATCATTGCGGCAGGCCTAACGGGGATCATGTTGCTGGCCGCGACCGATGTCAAAGCCGGGTTGATTGGGCCTGGTGATTTTGTCGCTCTGTTCCTATGGAATATGCAGCTTTTCGTGCCGTTGAGTTTTCTCGGCATGCTGTATCGCGAAGTAAAGCAATCCCTTGTCGACTTAGAGCTCGTGTTCAACCTGTTTGACCGTCCACCCGAAATTGCCGATGTCGAAGACGCAATCGTCCTCCGTCATGTTCACGGCACCATGGAATTCGACCATGTAAGTTTTGCCTACAATCCGGCAAGACAGATCCTTAAGGACGTGAGCTTCACCGTTAATCCCGGCGAGCGCGTCGCCATTGTCGGGCCGACGGGCTCGGGAAAATCCACCATCGTTCGGCTTCTCTTCCGCTTTTTCGATGTGACCGATGGGTCCATCAAGATAGATGGACACGACATTCGAAACGTCTCTCAACAGTCTATGAGAAGCGCCATTGGAATCGTGCCGCAGGACACGGTGCTGTTCAACGATACGATCTATCACAATATTGCCTATGGCAAGCTTGATGCATCGGAAGAAGAGGTGATGGCCGCGGCCGACCATGCGCATCTCACCGATTTCATCAAAAAATTACCCGACGGTTACAAGACCAAAGTAGGCGAACGCGGCCTGAAACTTTCAGGCGGTGAAAAGCAACGGGTCGGTATCGCGCGGACCATTCTAAAAGGCCCCAAGATTATGGTGTTCGACGAGGCGACCAGTTCGCTCGACATGATCACCGAAAAGGCCATCCAATCGTCCATGCGCGAAGTATCGGAAGGCCGCGCCACCATCATCATTGCCCATCGTCTCTCGACCATTACCGATGCAGACAGGATCATCGTGCTTGATGAGGGATGTGTGGTGGAGACCGGCACCCATATGGATCTGCTCAAACACCAGGGTGTTTACGCCAAACTCTGGGAAGCGCAAAAGCGCGAAGCGTCGAAAGGCCAATTTTCGCCGCCTAAAGCGGAACCGGTTCCCGAAGTGGTATCTTAACCGGCCATCCACAAAGGTCGGGTCATCATAAGAGACCCGTGACGAGACCAAAGCCGACCACAATCATCAATAGCCCGACCGTCCGGCGAACCAATTGGAGGGTTGCTTTTTCAATGTGGACGCCGGTTCGCGTTAAGAAAATACGACCAGACAACAACTTAGAGCGTTTTCGCAATTCAGTTAAGTTCGGAAACGCTCTAGAAACGGCGTCAGGTTTGCCGGCTTTCGAAGTTTTCCAATGCGGCCTCTATGGCTGTTTTGGGGTCCTCGAATATAGGCTCGCCATGGGACAAACATAAGACGTCGAAATCGAGA
>SMXP01000164.1 GCA_004356335.1 Alphaproteobacteria bacterium
GAGATGTATCCGGTTCGGCACCCAAAAGAGAGCCGCGATGGTTGGCCAGCGCTTCAAGATCCAAAACTTGAAAACCGCGCGCCGCCATCCGGCGCAATAAACGTGTCTTACCCGTACCCGTCAGACCCGACAGACAAATAAAATCAAATTGTGCCGGCAAGTCTTCCAAAGCCGTCACCACATGGCGACGGTAAGATTTGTAACCCCCCTTCAACAAGGTGCACCGCCAACCGATTTGCGACAGCACCGTGGCCAGGGCAGCGGACCGCTGTCCCCCGCGCCAACAATAAATCAACGGACGAAAATCCGATGGTTGATCTTTCAGCGGACCTTCGAGAGCCTGCGCGATATTGCGCGACACAAGGGCCGCGCCAATCTTGCGCGCCTCGAATGGACTTCCCTGGGTGTAAATCGTGCCGACCTGCGCCCGTTCTTGATCGCTTAGCACCGGGACGTTCAACGCATCGGGCATGTGATCCTCGGCATATTCCGAGGGCGAACGGACATCGATGACCATCGAATAAGGATCCGTCGACAAATCCTCCGTGTAATGAATTGGGGCGCCGCTCACTGTGCTGCTTAACCGTTCAATAACCAGGTCAGGTCGGGCTGATCGCGCCAAGCGTCGATCGGCCGCCGCGCCAGGACCACCAAGGGTGTGCCGCCCAAATGACGTTTAATAGCCGATGCCGTTTGATCGAGCGGTACGGGATTTTCCTGCGACTCGCTGACGACAATGCCGGCGATCGGTATCTCATGATTGTGCAATGTGGTCACCGCCGTCAAACAATGGCTGATTGTACCCAAATAAGAGCCGACAACGACAAGGGCCGGCAGGGCAATTGCGGCAATAAGATCGACACACAATTTCTCCGCCGTAACCGGCGCCATGACGCCCCCCGCGCCCTCCACAAGCACCGCATCCCCCGATTCCGACCGGGCGCCTGCACAAAAGGCGACAAGGCTATCAAACGGAATGTCCTTCCCTTCTCGCCGCGCCGCCATATCCGGCGCGATCGCCGCGCGGAACCGCCACGGACAAATTTCGGCGATGGTACGTTCCGTTACCTCTACACCCAATGATTCAAGAATGAGCCCCGCATCACTTTGTTCGGGAGCGCTCTCATCGTAGCCCGACATGACGGGTTTTACGGCGCGCACCGACTTTCCTTGATCGCGCAATTGACGGCACAAAAGGCGTGTCACATAAGTCTTGCCGATCTCCGTGCCCGACGAGGTAATGAAAAGCCCGTTGCTCATGGCACAACTCTATCAAGCCGCCGCTTTGGGCAGGATTTCCGAACGCACAATATGGGCGAGACGACGTATATCGGATTCGCCATGTGCCGACGTGAAAGTAAATCGCAACCGCGCCGTGCCCTCCGGCACGCTAGGCGGTCGAATGGCCGTGACCAAAAACCCGCGTTCCTCCAGCAAGGCCGACGCATCAAGCGCCCTTTCCGTGTGCCCTAAAATGACCGGCACGATGGGACTTTCGGGGGCGGGTAATGACACCAATTCGGCAAAAAGCCGCGCATGGGCGAGAGGTTTGTCGCGCCAAGCCCCATCCCGTTCGATGATATCCAGGGCCGCCAGACTTGCCGCCAGCGCAGACGGCGGCAGACCCGTGGTGTAAATGAGCGTTCGGGCCCGCGTCTTGACGAAATCGACCACAGACCGCGAGGCGCAAAGATAGCCGCCATAAGATCCCACGGCTTTTGACAGGGTGCCCATCTGCAAGGGCACGTGCACCGGGCCCTCGCTTCGCCGGGCGGCTGCCATGGTCGATCCCCGGCCATCGCCCATAATGCCGAACCCATGGGCATCGTCGGTCATCAGCCAGGCATCGTATTGTTCGGCCAACGCCGTCAGCGCCTGGAGCGGGGCCAAATCGCCGTCCATACTGAACACACCGTCGGTTAAAATGAGCGCGTGCCGGTGACGTGCACGCCTTTCCTCCAACACCTCACGGACATGGTTCATGTCATTATGGCGGTACACAACCATCTCGCCGCCGGCCAGCTGCGCGCCGCCATGCAGGCAGGCATGGGCTAACTCATCCACCAGCAGCAAATCTCGACGGCCGGCCAAGGTCGGAACGACCCCTAAATTGACCAGATAGCCCGAACCGAACACCACGGCCGCTTCGGTCTCCTTAAACCGGGCCAAGCGGGTTTCGAGTTCTTCATAGAGCGGGTGATTGCCCGTGACGTGACGCGACGCGCCAGCCCCCGCACCAAATCGGCTGACCGCAGCAATGGCCGCTTTCTTCACATCCGCGTGCTGGCTCAAATTGAGGTAATCATTGCAACAAAAAGAAACGAGTTGCCGGCGCCCGCCTTGAGGAGATGCTCGAAAAGCGCGCCCATCCGTAGTGCGTTCGGTGGTCACGAGCCGCCGGCGCAACGATCTTTGGTCAAGATCTTCCAGTTTTCCACGCGCAAAGTCGTCCAGCGACGACATATAGACCGTCCATTGTTGGCGTTGAGGCGCGCACTATAGTACAGAAAACGGGAATTCCTAGTCGGCGGGCCCATCCCGCGCCACGGCGTAACGAGCAGCTCATCATGAACGACACCCACGACCCCGACTGGCTACACCAAGGTCTCGATCATATTTGGCTGCCCTATGCCCAGATGAAAACAGCCGGTCTGCCTTTGCCTGTGGTCGAAACACGCGGCGCGCGGCTTATCCTTGCCGACGGGCGCGAGCTGATCGACGGCTGCGCCAGTTGGTGGACCGCTTGTCACGGCTACAATCACCCCCACATTATCGACGCGATACAGCGACAGGCCGCGCGCATGCCTCATGTCATGTCGGGTGGCCTGGCAAACGAACCGGCCTACACATTGGCCCATCGATTGGCCGCCCTATTGCCCGGAGACCTCAACCGCGTGTTCTTCGCTGAATCGGGTTCGGTGAGTGTGGAAATAGCCATGAAGATGGCCCTGCAATATTGGATCAACAAAGGCGAGCAGGGCCGGTCCAAATTTGCTTCTTTTCAACATGGCTATCATGGCGACACACTGGGTGCCATGTCGGTCTGCGATCCGGAAGAAGGCATGCACCACATGTTCAAAGGGGCGCTGCAGGAGCAGCACATCCTGGAAATTCCCGGCGATGAAGAAAGCCGCAAAAATTTAGACGACTTCCTGGCCCACCACAAAAACCAACTCGCTGCGGTCATGGTCGAACCCTTGGTTCAGGCAGCGGGTGGTTTCAAGTTTCACGACGAAGATACGTTGCGTTTTATCCGCGAAGCGACGCAACGGCATGACGTGCTTTTGATATTCGATGAGATCATGACCGGCTTCGGCCGCACGGGAACTCTGTTTGCTTGCCAAGCAGCGGACGTCGTGCCCGATATCATTACTCTTTCGAAAGCGCTGGCGGGGGGTGTGCTGCCCCTGTCCGCCACGATTCCCTCCGACCGGGTGACCGATGCCTTTTTGTCCGACTCGGACGAAGCGGCGTTCATGCACGGACCCACCTTTATGGGCAACCCCTTGGCTTGTGCGGCAGCCCATGCCTCGCTCGATCTTTTCGAAACGGAGCCCCGGCTCGAGCAAGTCGCAGCTATCGAGAGCCATCTCAATAAGACTTTGTCCAAGGTGCGTGATATTAATAGTGTCGTCGATGTGCGGGTGCGCGGCGCCATCGGGGTCATTCAACTTTCTGAAATAGACGACCTTGATTGGTTGAAGACACAATTCGTTGACCGCGGCGTTTTTATTCGCCCGCTTGGCGACGTCATTTACCTCACGCCGGCTTTCACGATCGGCGAGGATGAATTGTCGCAGCTAACGGACGCCGTGATCGACGTTACGCGCGAATGGAGTCGCCGATGACATTATGCTTTGATCTTTTCTGGTCGTTTCGCAGTCCCTATTGCTATCTGGTCACACCGCGCATCGTCGAACTCGAAAAAGATTACGACGTAACGGTTCGCGTGCGGCCGGTTTATCCGATCGCCATTCGCATCGAGAATTTCTTTAAGAACATCAATCCACTCATGCCGTCCTATATGTTGCGGGACATAGAGCGCGTGGCCGAACGGCTCGGCTTGCCCTATCAATGGCCCGATCCGGACCCTGTGGTCATGGATATCACCACCGGCGAGGTGCCCGAGGTGCAACCCTATATTCACCGATTGACCAGACTGGGCGTTGCCGCGGTCGAAGCGGGCCACGGGCTGCCCTTCATTCATCAAGTGAGCGGCGTCATTTGGGGCGGTACCGGGAAATGGCATGACGGCGATCGTCTGGCCCAAGCCGCCGCCCGCGCCGGTGCCGACTTGGCCCAACTCGACTCTGCCATCGCCGCCGGCCCGCAACAATACGATGAAATCATTTTGCAAAATCAAGAAGCCCAAAGAGACGGCGGTCATTGGGGTGTGCCGCTTATGGTCTTTGAGGGGGAACCCTTCTTCGGCCAAGACCGTTTTGATCTGCTCAAATGGCGCCTGGAACAACACGGACTGACACGCCGCAGCTAGAGCACGTTGACAAAAGATGGCATCCCTAACGTGCTCTAAGTCTTTATTTTGTCGCGCATTCGGACGGAAAACCGGGTCCACTTTTCCTGAATGCGCTCTAGGCACCCAATCAAGCGCTTCACGAGATCGAAATGGCGGCGACACGCAATTTTAGCAAGCTCAGCCAAAACCGTTATGACCTACTGATCATCGGGGGCGGCATTACCGGGGCGTGTATCGCGCGCGATGCGGCACAGCGAGGATTGACCGTGGCGCTCGTTGAAGCCAAGGATTTTTGCCACGCCACAAGTGCCGCAACCACAAAGCTGGTTCATGGCGGATTGCGTTACTTGGAAAATTTCGAGTTTGGCCTGGTTCGCGAATCGCTCCGTGAACGGCGCGCGTGGCAAACCATCGCCCCGCATATGGTCAAACCGTTGCCTTTTATTGTGCCAACCTATGGGCATGGCCGGCGCGGCCGATTGCGTCTGGATATCGGGCTTACGCTTTATGACATTTTATCCTTCGACCGCAATCGATTGGACGATCCCAATCAACACCTGCCGGGCCACCGGGATTTGAGCACCGAAGACGTGCTCAAATTGGCGCCGGGGCTCAAGCGGGAAAGATTGACCGGCGGCATGATCTATTACGATTGTCAAATGTATGCCCCCGAACGTATCGGCCTCGAATGCCTGCTGGATGCCCATGCAAAAGGCGCACACGTGGTGAATTATGCCAAAGTGATCAAAATCCATCGCCACGGCAAACAAGTAACCGGCGCACGGGTCAAAGACGAATTGGCCGGTGACCAAATCGACGTGACGGCGACCGTGACCGTGAATGCCGCGGGTCCGTGGGCCGACGAGCTGGCCGCCCAAGCGGAAGGTGGTCCGTCTTGCGTACGTCTGATCCGATCAAAAGGCATTCACTTGATCACCTGGCCCATCATGCACCGTCATGCACTGACCATTTTCGCTGAGCACAGCCATGTTTTCATTCTGCCGTGGCGCGGCCATTCGATTATCGGCACGACCGATACGATATTTGACGGCGATCCCAATCAGGTGCACGCAACCGAGGAAGACATCCATGCCCTTCTCACGCTGGTAAACGAAACCTATCCCGGCGCGAGACTTCGCCGGTCCCACGTTCTTCATACTTATGCCGGTCTTAGACCCTTGGTCGACAACAGCGGCGGCGGCCCGCACAGCACGGATTCCTACAGGGCAAGCCGCAAGTCGGAGATTTGCGATCACCAACGTCAAAGCGGCCTTGAAAATTTCGTGTCCGCGGTCGGTGGAAAGTGGACAACGTCACGCCGCACTGCCGAAAAAGTCGTCGATCTTATCTTGCGCAAATTAAAGCGAAACCAGGTCCCTTGCCGCACTCATGAAACGCCCCTTCCCGGCGGCGAGACCGGACGGTTTTCAATCTATCTCGATGAAGCGATCCGCCTTCACGCTCATCTGCCCGCGGCGATTGTGACCCACCTTGCCCGGACATATGGCAGCCGGCTGGATCGGGTGATCGATCAAAGCGCTCAAGACGTTGAAATGGTGTCGCCCCATCTTCTCGATTTGACGGCGCAAGTGTCCTATGCGGTGCGCGAGGAAATGGCGGTAACCCTTGAAGATGTTATTTATCGCCGAACCGGTCTGGGTACATTGTGTCATCCTGGTGTGGCAGCACTTGACAAAGCGGCCCGCCTTATGGCGCCGGAGCTTGGCTGGGATGACGGCGAAATCGCCAGGCAAATCAAAAACGTTCAATCGCGATTGACCGTCGCGCACGCAGTGGAACCCCAGCAATCCCTCGCACGCGACACGATCACCTCATGACGGCGCGCCGCACGGCAATTATCGTCAATCCACGCTCCGGCAACGGCCGTACGGCGCGGCAATGGCCCCACATCGAGCGCAAGCTGACACACGCCTTGGGGCCGCTGACAAGCAAGCTCACGGAAACACCAAATCACGCGACCGCTCTTACCCGAAACGCGCTCAATGAAGGATATGATCTAATCATTGCGGTCGGCGGTGACGGCACCCTCAATGAAGTGGTCAACGGGTTTTTCCACAACGGCGTCGCGATCAACACAAAGGCTTGTCTTGGTCTCATCCCGGCTGCCACCGGCGGTGATTTCCGACGCACATTCCACATACCCCACAACGTTGATCAGGCGATTGCACGCCTGAAAAACGCAACGGAGCGGCGTATCGACCTCGGCCGCATGACTTTCCAAGACCATGACGGCGTCGAAACCA
>SMXP01000165.1 GCA_004356335.1 Alphaproteobacteria bacterium
AACGGTGACGGACGAACCGATTTGGCGCAAAGGGGTTTCCGATTTGGTTACCGTAACGATGACCTCCTCCGATTCTAAATCCGTCGGCTGAGCCAATGCATCATGAAGATTGATTATGGCGCTCAGTGCGAGAGCAATACTAAAAAAGGACCTAGAGCATTTTCGAGCGAAGTGGACACCGGTTCGCGTTAAGAAAATGCGACCAAACAAAGACTTAGAGCGTTTTCGCGATTCTATTAAGTTCGGAAATGCTCTAGGTGACTGTGTAGCGAAAACAAACATGCGACGTCTCCAACGTTAAAGTTGACCTAAAAGTTGGAGTCGCTTACGGCTTTCGCCTTATTCCGACGGGTGATTTGGAAATTCCCAAGCCCTGACGGAAACCACCTGCGGTCCAACCTTATTAGGTGTCGCCGCTACGGGTTCCCGCACCATAGGCAAATCCCGACCATGGTTGGACGACGTTGACGGCAGGTTTCCTGGCTGACGAGTCTGCGCCCCCGGCGCGCCTTCCCAAGACATCTCTTTCAACAATTCAAGATCACGTCTCAGTGGCGATGTGCGCCGATGGCTCCTCGATTACAGTTGCGGGGACAGCTGCAGATTAAGCGCAGAACGCTTCACTGCATTCCCTTTTAACCTCCGAAGAGGCACCATCACGTAGAAAGCTAGAAGAAGAGTTTTCCAATTGCAAGGTTTGATTGGGAGTCGCACATTTCCGCGATGTTCATGCGGTGCCGGCCGGACAAGACTTTGATTTTCGTGCACCCGCCAGCTTTTCTTTGGTCCTGACATCGGCAATGAGATGTATGGCTTGGTTCGACAGTGCCTCAACTGGGCGACGTGCCGATGGTCAAATCAATCTCTCATCGGGCACCAAAAATATTCGTGCTGTAAGTCCTAAGCGGTGTGTTGTGTCCACTGGGATTGGCCGGACCCATCAGGCCGTTTCACGAGATGTGTATGGTGCTGGTAATGATCGGCGCGATAATAGGCGTCCATGCGAACGACCGGCCGGTAATTCTTGCTGTTGGCGATGACTTGCATGTGCACAAGCGGTGCCCCAACATCGATCTCGAGTTTTTTCGCATTGCGTGGATCGGCAAGGGTGGCGCCAATCAATTGATCCGCGTTGCCGAGTTCGACGCCTTTTTCTTCCAATACAGTGAGCAGAGACTTGGTTGAAATTTCTTCAGGCGTGAACTCAATTCCGAGGTCGCTTGGAAAATAGGCGGTCACATAGCCGATCCGAACACCTTTTGATAGACGCACATAAGATACTTGAATGACGCGGTCACTCCGACCTAGGGCGAGATCCTTACGTGTCTCATCGCTCGGTTCGACTATGTCAATATCTATGTCGATAACTTCGGTTCGTTCCACCATGTGCGACAGATGGCGCAACAGGCGGCCGAACTCACTTGTCGCGGGAGTCTTGTTTGTGCCTTCCATGACAAAAGTGCCGCGACCTTGCTCGCGAACCACCAATTGCTCACGCTCCAGGAGATCGATGGCCTTACGAATTGTGATGCGGGAGACGTTAAACGTATTGCACAATTCTACTTCGGTTGGCACTTGCTGGCCAACTTTCAAATAGCCGGAGTAAATCCAGTCTCGTACGGTCAAATAGATCTGATAATAGATCGGCAGCTTTAGCCGCTTGTCGCAAAAGTTTGCATTCTCATCGGTTAAAGACATGATCCAAATTCACGCTTTAGAGTGTTTCCAGGAGTGAAGACCGTCCTACAAGGTCAATCGATCCGGTGGATCGATTGAAGGGATGAACGGACCCGGTTTTCCGTCCGGAAACACGATAAAACAACAACTTAGGGTCAGGTTTTGATTCCATCAAAACCGGAAAGACCCTAGAGCCCCACGGCGGATTTATTTTGCGTCCTCGCTAGGGCTCGAGCACAGTGTCCAAAACCATTAAACACCGGGCAATCCGCTGCGGCCCGACCTCTATGACCAAAGGCCGCTGTCATCTAATGATAATGAAACTAATAATTAATAAGGTCTTATCAAAATAACAAGTAGCTTTGGCTGTGGTTGTTCACCTGTAAAACAACCAAGGATTGCCGCTCGCGGGGCTGTTCCCATTTTGTTTGGCCGGGCCATTTGCTGCGCGAAACGGACGGGCAGTGGGCTTTTTTGGCGCTTTGCGTCGGGATGGGCTAAATCCCGCGCTTGGCTTCAACCAAGAAGTGGTTATATAAGCGCAGCGGATTTGGCCCGGAACGCCGCTCTAGACCCCGTTCACAATTCATTGAATCAGGGAACGGGGGTCTAGATTTGTTGTTGGTCGCGCATTCGAACCCAAAAACCGCGTACACTTTTTGTGAATGCGCTCCACCGTAACAACGGTCACCTTAAGAACGGCCGAAAAAGGGAAATGGAAAACCCATGGCGAAGCTCTATGTGACACGACGGGACGGTACTCAAGTCGAGCTTGACGGGACGACAGACGGCCGGTCGATCATGGAGGTGTTGCGCGATCAGGACATTGATGTGGAGGCGGTCTGCGGCGGGTGTTGTTCCTGTGCCACCTGTCATGTTTTTGTCGACGATGCCTGGTTGACCCAATTGCCGGAACGGGGTGACGATGAGACCGAACTGGTGGAATCAACAGAGCACTTTCACGGCGATCATTCACGGTTGAGCTGCCAGATTCCCTTTAGCGACGACTTAGACGGCCTCAAACTCACGGTGGCACCGGAAGAATAGAAATACCCCGCGGGGTCTGTTGGGACGACGCCCGTTTCTCTAGAGCGCATTCAGGAAAACCGGGTCCACTTTTCCTGAAAACGCTCTAGCGGTTCTATGTTGTAACGCTCAGGCGGCAGGGCTCCTATGGACACCGGCACGGAATAGGTTCCCGATCAGAACGAGTGATCATGACAATTCAATCCCATCCCGTTTATCCGCATTTGTTCTCACCGATCAAACTCGCCGGAAAATCCCTGCGCAATAGAATTGTCCATGCGTCTATGACCACGCGGTTTGCTTCGGACAGCCGCGTTAGCGACCGTTTGGTGACCTATTCCGCCAATCGCGCCAAGGGTGGGGCGGCGATGGTCATTAGCGAGCCGCTGAGCTCTATTCCGGGGCAGCGATCCACCCATAAGGTGTGCGCCTTTAACGACGATGATTTTGACGGCTTAAAACGTTGGGCGGATGCTGTGGAAAGTGAAGATTGCCGGATGTTGGGACAGCTTCAACATCCCGGCCGCGCCAGCCACGATCGCGGCCATATGTCCCAGGCGATCGGCGTCTCGTCCTTGCCTGACGATCTGAGTTGGACCGTCCCGCGCGTGCTATCGATGGATGAAATAAAATGGATGAATGACTGCTTTGCCGATTCGGCACGCCGGCTCAAGCAAGCAGGCTGGAGTGGTGTGGAACTTTCCGCCGGACATGGGCATTTGTTCCATCAATTTCTCTCCCCCTGGTCAAATAGGCGTGAAGACGAATATGGCGGCAATTTAGAAAATCGCACGCGACAATTGCGCGACCTTATTCATGCCGTGCGGGCCGCGTGCGGTGGCGATTTCATCATCGGGCTGAAATTGCCGGGCGATGACGGGGTTCCGGGCGGCATCGATCTCGACGAAGCGGAACGGATTACCGGCCGAATCGCCCAAGACGGTCTGGTCGATTTCTTTTGTTTCGTTCAAGGCGCCCATGGGGCAAGTCTGGCTCTGCACCTTCCCGATACACATGGGCCCCGGGCACCTTATTTACCGATGATCAAGCGGCTGCGTAGCGCAACGAGCGGCATTCCGGTAATCGCCATCGGTCTGTTGACCGATCCGAATGAAGCCGAAGAGGTCATCGCCAATGAAACGGCTGAGCTGGTTGGCCTTGGCAGAGCGCTGGTTACCGATCCGGCTTGGCCCAAAAAAGCGCAAGAGGCCCGCGAGGCCGACATCCGCTATTGCGTATCTTGCAATAATTGCTGGGGCGTCATCACGACGGGTCATTCCATTCAATGCGATAACAATCCTCGGCTGGCGGAACCTGACGAAGTCGATTGGAAGCCGAAACGTGTCGATCAGGCGAAGAAAGTCGTCATTGTGGGCGCGGGAATAGCCGGATTAGAAGCCGGTTGGGTGGCCGCAACGCGCGGTCATCACGTAACAATATTTGGCGCGTCATCGGAAGTCGGCGGCAAAACACGTTTGCATGCGGCTCTGCCGGGCGGCGAGAACCTCAGCAGCATCTACGATTTTCAGTTTCTTATGGCGCAGCGGGCGAATGTAAAATTTGAACTTGGAGTCACCGCCTCAGCGGACGACATCTTATCGCTTCAGCCGGATGAAATTGTTCTGGCGACCGGTGCCGACATGATGTGGCCAAACTGTTTGCCCGCAGACTACAAAAATGACGAGATATTTCTCGATTTACGCGCGATCGTGCCGCATTTTCTGGGTCGTTCCAAGGAGCAAAGCGGTACATTGGTGCTATATGATCACGACCAGACAGTCGGCACGTATGATGCGGTGTTGTTGCTTTCGGATTTCTTCGAGCGCACATTTATCGTAACACCGCGCGAAGAAATCGCTCATGAGGAATCGATTGTCGCCCGTCAAGGTATCTTTCAACGCCTGTACGAACGTCGAATTCAAATAGTACCTATGAGTGATTTGCTTGCCGACTCAAAATTCGATGAGGGGCGCGTGATGTACAAGAACGTCATCACTGGAGACGTTGCTGAAATCACCGACGTGGCGCTTCTGACATATTCGACGCCTCGGATCCCGCGTATCGATTTGTTGGAGCCCTTGAAGCAAAAGGGCCTTTCGCCCCATTTGATTGGCGATTGTCTGACGCCGCGTTATGTCATGGAAGCAACGCACGAAGGGTATCAGATCGGCAATGTTCTATAGGCGTGCGCGTGACGTCATCGTGTTAAAAAGGTTTGTCTGTCAGCCGACGGTGTCTTCAGTATAGTGTTTCCTCTTGCAGCTCGACCAGCTCGTAATAGGTTTGCATATATCCGCCTATATCGCCTTTGAGGAAGGTGAAATTACCGTCATTGGTGCACCAAATATCGTAAAGTGGATGTTCTTCCGGTAGGCCGGGCGACGATACAAACCGAAAATGAAGGGCATCGAACGTGCCGGCTTTCACGGTGAGTTTTTCTTCACCGACGAAATCCATACCCATTGCAATGGGGAACAACATGGGTCCGGTGGCGCCCCGATGGTCCGGCGACGACAACAAAAGCGGATCGATCAATTGTGTGCCTTGCCCTTTGGACAAGTCGAAATGCTTGAAGTGCCAGGCGTCACACGCGATGGCGTGATTTTGAAAACTCTTGAGCGGTCGATCCAGGTCCACGCGTTGGCTGATCCGCCCTTCGAGCGCCGTGAAGGTTTCGCATTCGGCCACGGTGGGGCTGAACCTGAACCATCCCGATCCCACAAAGCGATCGCCCACCGTAAGCCTGACGAAGCAGTCAAGCGGTAGCCAGTTCTGGTCAAGACTATAGGTGATATCGCGCATCACGCTTGGCCGATCGTCTATTTCGCTGTGCGCGACGATCGACCGTTTGCCATCTGAATGCAGATTGACCGTGAAATATTCTCGCCCTCGGTTTTGATTTTTTCGTTCGGGTTTATTGCTGAGATATTCGATGACGCCGCGTACGGTCTTATGATCTCGCTGTAAAATGTCGTCGCTCATGGGGACCCGACTCCTGATAATATGCCGCGCTGACAGAGATGACCTTCCTACCGGAGGAACGCATTTGAATAGCCTAGGCTATGAAGAGGGAGCAAGGCCACACGGCATTGCGCAGCCGCGACGCGGTGCGGTCGGGCTCGCAAAGGGTTTGTCGACGAAAAACAGGCCGGGAAGCTCGAATGCCGCCCGGCCTGCCGTTCTCTGGTGTGCCAAGTTTATGTGTCGATCGACTACTAGAGCGCATTCACAAAAAGTGTACGCGGTTTTTGGGTTCGAATGCGCGACCAAACAAAGACTTAGGGTCCGGTTTTGATTCTATCAAAACCGGAAGGACCCTAGAAACTCGCCCGCACGGTGACGCCGTAAGTGCGCGGCTCGTTGGGATAGGCGTAGAGCTTACCGGTTTGCAACACGCCGTCGAACGATAGGGGAATCCATTCCGCGTCGGTCAGGTTCTTGCCCCAGACCGAAATCTCGAACCGGCCGTCGTCAACGACAAGGCCGACGCGGGCGCCTATTGTGGTGTATCCGTCGTCCAACGAGCGCGGATCATTGGTTGTCGCCGTGATGAAATCACTGCGGTAGGTCAAGTCGCCGCGCACAAAGCCGGTGACCATATCGGTGATCGGTTGTTCCACCGTGGCGGCAAAGTGAGCGGTCCAATCGGGTGTTTGCGGCGTCCGATCACCCGACCGGTCGCACGATCCGGGGAGCAGACCGGTGGAGACTTCGAACGCCTGACAGGGGCCCGATTCGAACTTTTTGAACTCGGAATCTTGCCACGTGACCATCGACTGCAGTGTCAGCCAATCGGTGGGAACGGCTGTGGCTTCGAATTCGATGCCTTTGGATTCAACCTTACCGGCGTTTTGAACCAGGAAGCCGGTGCCGATGAACGTGGTATCCTGAAAATCGTTATACTTGGCGATATAACCGGCCAGATTGACGCGCAATCGGTCGTCAAAGAACTGGCCTTTGAGTCCGATCTCGTAAGAGTCGACCTTTTCCGGCTTGAACAGGAAGTTGCCCGAAACCACACGCGCCACATTGGTGCCGCCCGATTTATAGCCTCGGCTATAGGACGCATAGGTTTGGATGTCGGGGGTCCATTGATATTGGATCTTGGCGGTGCCCGTCACTTCCGAATCGTTGAGTCTTATGTCGAAATCCGCAACCGGTGTGGTCGGCTGGAAGCTGGCAAATCCCAACGGCACTGTCCCTGGCGGAACAGGCGGGGGAGCTAGGGGAATATTTGGGACGCCGAATATGGTCACCGGAATGAACGCCCCAAGTCCGCCGGGTAAAAACCCGGTGCCGCCGGGCGGAATTTCAGTAAAGGTGGAGGCCAGGTCTTTACGCTCCTTGGTGAAGCGAATGCCGCCGGTCAAGCTCAGCTTTTCCGTAACGTCGTATGTGCCTTGGGCGAACAGGGCCCAGCTGCGGTGATCCTGCTTGTGGAAATCGTTGACCCCAGTGCCATCGGCGAACAGACCGAGCGAAGCGACTGAACCCGGACCGCCGGCCAGCGCCACGGAACCAGACGGCAGTCCGCCCAGGGCTTCAACAACAGCCGGGAAAATCAGCTCTATATAGGCGTCGGTATCGGCGCCAAAGCGAAGTTGCTCGTCCATATCCAGGTCTTGGCTGAAGAAATAGAAACCAGCCAGCCATTCAAATCGATCCGCGTCGTTGTTCTGAATGCGGATTTCCTGGGTGATGGCGCTTTGATCGAAATCCCGGCTGTTTAGCGGAACGATGTCGAGATTGGTGAAATCGGCATCAATGGCGCCAAAGAAGTCATAAGTTCGATAAGCGGTAATGGAAGTCAGGGTGACATTGCCGATGTCCCAATTGATCTCCAAAGACACGCCGAAATCTTCCGCTTTGCTGATCGGGTCATCATTGATGGCGACGTCGCGGTCAAAGAAATCGTCACCGGAAAGGATCGTCGGTATATTGCCCGACGACAGGCCTAAACCGCCAAACAACGGTACCGCGGCCAACGCGGCGTCGGTCGGTCCGTTAACGAACGCCACCCCGCCGCAACAAACTTCATCCATTTCGCTGTAGTCGACGATCAATCGGGCTTCGAAAGTGTCTGTCGGGTTCAACAAAAGCTGTCCTTTGAGGCTCCAGCGATTGCGATCGTTGAGTTTGGTATCGAGGTGGAGGTTATGGATATAGCCGTCCCGATCGGTAAAAATACCGGTCACTCTGAGCGCCGCTTTGTCGCCCAAGGGTCCGGTCACCGTCGCCCGGGTGTTGATATAGTCGTAATTGCCGTAGGACACTTCGGCGCTGCCGCCGAACTCATATTCCGGTTTTTTGGTGATGATGTTGATCGTACCGGCAATGGTGTTGCGGCCGAACAACGTGCTTTGCGGCCCGCGCAACACTTCGACCCGCTCTAAATCGGGCATGTCGAATATGCCGGCGCCGGTGCGCGACCGATAGACGCCGTCGATGAAAATGCCGACCGAGGGTTCAAAGCCCGCATTGTTGCCCGACGTGCCGATGCCACGAAGAATGATCGTCGTTTGAGTTGCACTTTGTGACTGGGTGAAATAAAGCCCGGGCGTATAATTTTCGAGATCGAAGATATCCTCAAAACCGATGTCCTGCAGGAAATCGGACTCAAAAGCCGACACCGCAATGGGCACATCCTGCAAACTCTCCGCACGCTTTTGCGCCGTGACGACCAGCTCGTCGATCTGTGCTTGGGCTGGCGTGGTGATCGCACCGCTTAGAACAACGATACCAAGTGCGGCATATAGATATATACGATATGGGGCCTTTATCATGTTTTCTTCCCGTCTTTGGAATGCCCTTCACCACTTGCGTTTGGTGGATCCGGACTTTTCTTCTCAATCCCATCGAATGCCGAATAGGGTGCTCTAGAGCGTTTCCGAACTTAACAGAATCGCGAAAACGCTCTAAGTCCTTGTTTGGTCGCATTTTCTTAACGCGAACCGGTGTCCACTTCGCTCGAAAATGCTCCAGAGGGCTAGAATGCACTCAAGGGCTTTCTTTAAGGTTAATGGGTTTGGTCGTCAGAATAAGGGGTCCGGGCCGTTTTAGACGAGGAGGCTGGTTTTCCATCTTAGGGTCTTTCCGGTTTTGATAGAATCAAAATCCGACCCTAAGTCTTTGTTTTGTCGCGCATTCGAACCCAAAAACCGCGTACACTTTTTGTGAATGCGCTCTAGGGCGCA
>SMXP01000166.1 GCA_004356335.1 Alphaproteobacteria bacterium
AACTCGAAATCGGCGTAGCCCAGTAATCGGTTATTGTTTCCCAATATGCGGACTTTTCCTTGTGCGATATCCGGAGATGTCGGCCGCACCACACGAGCCGTTAAACCGGTGGCGGTGTTTTCCGGCGGGGTAAGGGCCCAGGCCTGTCGTTCCGGTGGGTCGGACAAGATAAAGAGTTCACCCAACGCGGCTAAGCGATCGCCAAACTCGCTGGCGGCTCCGTAGTCAATGCCATCCGACAGCCAAATAATTCGAGCCGAAAACCCTTGTTCTTGCAGTCCCTCTTCAAGGGCAGCGATCTGACCCAAGGCGGCCCGGCGATCGGCGATGAAGGGTTTGGGTTGCAACACCTTTACGGCACCGCGGGCATCGGAGGGCGACAGGAGGGTGAAGGCCGGATCTTGATTCTGACTGTCCACACTTGGCGCCGTTGTCAAGATGGCGATGGGTTTGTTTTCACGTTCCGCCTGGTCGAGCAGATTGTTCATGGCGATCCGCCGCCGCGGCCAGTTTGGTGCCGCCGCCCAATTGTCGTCTATGACCAGAACGACCACGTCGCTTTCTTCAAGTTCCGTCGTTGGATTAAGAATTGGATCGGCAAGAGCGAGGATTATCAGGGCCGAAATCAGCAGGCGAAGCAGCAGCAGCCACCAAGGCGTGTGCGCCGGCGTTTCTTCGTGCTTTTGCAGATCGAGCAAAAAACGAATGGCGGGAAAGCGAATTCGCTGAGGCGCCGGCGGCATGACCCGCAACAGCCACCAAATCACCGGCAATCCGACCAGAGCTGCCAAGATCCAGGGTGAGGCGAAAGCAAGGGGTCCCAAGGTAAACATATAATGAGTCTAGAGCACGTTCACAAAAGATGGAATCACTAACGTGCTCTAAGTCTTTGTTTGGTCGCGCATTCGGACGGAAAACCGGCACCCACCCCGGCCTTCGCCGGGGCATGCTTTTCCTGAATGCGCTCTAGTTTCTCAAGTAGGTGCCTGCCAAGTGGGCAATGGTATCTCCCGCGAGCCCCGCATACAAAGCCAACAGCGCCATTTCCGGGGGGCGATCGGTGCGGTGAATGGATGACGTCCAGCCGTATCGCTGGGCAATGCGCTCGAGCGCGTCACGGTGCAATGCCAGACGGCGTCGATAATCGTCACGCCACATCTCGGCCCGCCCGACCGTGATAGTCGATCGCTCTTCGACACCTTCAAATCTGACGCGACCTTCGAAGGGCAAATCTTCCTCCGCGGGATCGAACACTTGCAGAAGGTGTCCTTTAACGCCGCGGGCGGCATAAAAATGCACCGCCTTTTCGATCTCTTTTGACGGCGATAACAGATCGCTCAGCCAAACAATTTGGGCAAAACGAGGTAACGGTTCGAGTGGCGGCAAACTATCACCCGGTTTGCCACCGGTACTTAAGGCCATGGCAATGCGGCGCAACGTGGCCCGGCCGGTCGATGGCGGATGGGGTTGGCCGATCAGTGCGATACGCTCGCCGCCGCGCACCAGCAAGGAACACAATGCGAGAGCGAGAATGGTCGCCCTGTCTTGTTTGGTGCAGGGCGCGAAATCCGAGGCGTAGTTCATGGAGGGAGAAAAATCGCGCCAGATCCAGACGCTTTGGGCCGCTTCCCATTCGTTTTTCCGCACATAAAGGTGATCGGTCTTGGCCGATTGACGCCAGTCAATGGCGCTAAGCGGGTCTTCCGGCCGGTGATGACGATATTCCCAGAATGTTTCACCGACACCGATACGCCGGCGACCATGAACACCTTGGGCTACCGTATTGGCGACGCGCTCGGATTCAACCAAAAGAGGCGGCAACGCTGCCGCCAGAGACTCGGCCTGTTCCCTATAATCGTTCCATTCGCTGTGCTTGCTGCGATCTTCCGCCATCAGCCTAGCTTTTGACACTGCCGGTCGATGACACCAGACAGACTGATTCCTTCCGATCGAGCCGTGAAGCTGAGCGCCATGCGATGTCTTAGAATGGGTTTGGCCAAGGCAATCACGTCATCGATGGACGGGGAATAGCGTCCCTGCAACAATGTGCGGGCCCGAACACACAGCATAAACGCTTGGCTGGCGCGTGGGCTCGGCCCCCAGGCTATGTTGCGTTTAACGTCTTCTTGGGCGTCGTCTTCGGGTCGCGTACTCCGCACTAAATTCAAAATCGCGCCGACAACTTTTTCACCGACAGGCATGCGGCGGATCAGCCGTTGCATCGCCCTGAGTTGCTCGGGATCGAGAATGATTTTGGCGACTTCTTCTTCACTGCCTGTGGTGGCCAGCAGCATGCGGCGTTCCGATACGGCATCGGGATAACCCACATCGATTTGCATCAAAAATCGATCAAGCTGGGCTTCAGGCAATGGATAGGTGCCTTCTTGTTCCAGTGGGTTTTGCGTCGCCAGCACATGAAACGGCACCGGCAATTCGTAGCGTTGCCCGGCTACGGTGACATGCTTTTCCTGCATCGCCTGAAGCAAAGCGGATTGGGTGCGCGGGCTGGCGCGGTTGATTTCGTCAGCCATCAAAAGCTGGCAAAAAACCGGCCCCTTGATGAAACGAAAAGAACGTCTTCCGCCGGTCGCTTCTTCGAGAACTTCCGAGCCGACAATGTCGGCCGGCATGAGGTCCGGCGTAAACTGAATGCGCTTGGAATCCAGGCCGAGGACCCGGGCTAGGGTTTCTACCAGCCGGGTCTTGGCCAGACCGGGGAGACCGATAAGCAGCCCATGGCCACCGGATAGGATGGTCATGAGGGTTTGATCGACCACTTCTTCCTGGCCGAAAATAACGGTGCCGATAGCCTCGCGGACGGCTGCCATTTGATCGCCGGCCGCTTCGAGGTCCTGGACGATCGCGCCGTCCGTTTCACTAACATTTTGCATTGCCATAAGTATAATGTACCCAAAGCCCTTTTCGGAAAGACCTTATATAAAAGTTAATTATGTTCACATCTTGGTGTTGCCGTAGGGTGAGCTCATGACCTCGTTTAAGACAAAACAACCAGGCAGTGATTCGCCGGATCCCGATCCGGCCCAATTGCTCAAAGGCATCAACCAGATCCATGGCCAAGCGGATACCGGCTTGGCCCCAACGAAACGGTCGTTACCCCCGGTACACCTATGGAACCCCGCTTTTTGCGGCGATCTTCCCATGGTCATCAAGCGCGATGGCACGTGGCTCTACCAAGGCTCGCCGATTGGCCGCAAACGCATGGTCCAGTTGTTTTCCAGCATTTTGCGGCGCGATGAGGACGGGCGATATTATTTGGTCACACCGGTGGAAAAATGCGGCATCGTTGTGGAGGATGCGCCCTTCGTTGCGGTGGAGGTCAAGGTTGAGGGCAAGGATCGCGATCAGATCTTGTCCTTCCGCACCCATGTGGATGATTGGGCCACCGCGGATGAAAGCCATCCGATTCGAATGGACATTGATCCTGAAAATGATCGACCGGCACCCTATATTCACATTCGGGGACGCCTGGAAGCCCTGATCAATCGTGCGGTTTATTACGAATTGGTCGAACTTGGAACGGTCGAAAAACGGCAGGGTGAGCCCATGTTCGGGGTATGGAGCAGCGGACAATTCTTTGCCTTTGCGCCAGCCGACCAAGTGTTATCAAGCTGACGAACCCATCGTGCGGCCGGCATGATTTTATGGAAGATTTTCGCCAAAGACTAACACAGCATTTGCATAAGACGCTGCCCAGCGGGGCTGCGCGGTGTGGTGATTTTGATTTGAATCCGGATTTACGCAGCCAATCAAGCCATGGGGGCCCGCTCGTCAGTGCGGCCGTTCTGGTGCCGTTGGTGGAACGTGCCGACGAGATATATATGCTGTTGACGCGGCGATCCGATGATTTGCCGTCACATGCCGGTCAGGTAAGTTTTCCCGGCGGTAAGGCCCATGAGGACGATATGGACGCCACGGCTACAGCCTTGCGCGAAACCCATGAAGAGGTTGGCATTCAGCCCTCGCTTGTTTCGGTTATCGGCTTTTTGGATCGTTACGAAACGCGTACGGGTTTTTCCATCTTACCCGTTGTCGGCATGATTGATCCGAGCTTCAGTCTCAAGATCGACGGTCGCGAAGTGGCCGAGGTTTTTGAGGTTCCGGTATCTTTTTTGATGAATCCCGCCAATCATCAACGCCATTCGATCGAATATGAAGGGACTCGGCGATTTTATTATGCAATATCCTATAAAGACTATTATATATGGGGGGCGACGGCAGGTATGTTGAAATCTATGTATGACACGCTTTACGAATTATGATCCGTGTAGTGATTTTTAATCTGTTTCTCGTTTCCTTGCCCTTTGTTCTTTACTGGGGTTACATCTCATTGGTCGCTCGCAAAAAGGCGGAAAAGGGCAATAATTGGAATGAAGCGCCTTTAGCCTTGCTGTTGGTCGCCGGCGTGGTGCTTGCGCTTTCGAGCCTGGTTTATCTTGCCTTGACCAACGGGTTCGATCCGGACAGCATCTATCGCCCGGCCGAATATAAGGACGGAGAGCTGATACCGGCCCGCACGATTCCGCCTTCACCCCCGGCCGAAGCTCCTGACGGCTGAGCATGGCGCAACCGCTCCGACTAGACACGCGTGATTGGATGGACGATCCCGCAACGCAGGCGATCGTGCGGGCGCTCGATACCGGGCCCGGAACGGTGCGTTTTGTCGGCGGGTGTGTGCGCAACGCTTTGCTGGGCGAGCCCATAGAGGATCTCGACTTGGCCACCGTCCATGAGCCGCAACGGGTCACGGCATTGATAGAGGCAGCGGGCCTCAAAGCTATTCCCACCGGCATCGATCATGGCACCATAACCGCCATCGCAAACGGCCAGCCGTTTGAAATCACCACATTGCGTGCCGATGTGGAAACTCATGGCCGCCATGCCACAGTTGAATTCACCCAAGATTGGATACAAGACGCGCACCGCCGCGATTTTACCATGAACGCGATTTATGCCGATCCGGACGGCACTCTGTTCGATCCGGTCAATGGGGTCGACGACGCCCGAGCGCGGCAGATTCGCTTCATCGGCGATCCCGATCAGCGCATTCAGGAAGATTATCTTCGTATCCTGAGGTTTTTTCGATTTAATGCCCGCTATGGCGGCGGTCATGTGGACCAAGACGGCCTCGATGCTTGCGCGCGCCATAAAAGCGGATTGAAGCAATTGTCCGGGGAACGCATTCAAGGGGAATTATTGAAACTTTTGAACACGTCTGCCGCTGCTGACATTCTCTGTCTGATGGAAAATGCGGGCGTGCTCGCCGAGGTCTTGCCCGAGGCGGCGCATTTTGATCGGTTGCGGCGTCTTATTGCGATCGAAAATAGCGGCGTTATTGACGCCGATCCGGTTCGGCGATTGGCGGTATTGGTGCGGTCGGAGGCATCGGCCATTGAAGACATGGCCGCGCGATTGCGCCTGTCCAACCATATGCGTGACCGATTGGTCGCCGTCGCGCAAAATCAAACGCCAATAAATGCGGATATGGACGAGCGGCAATGGCAGCTGGCTGTCTATCGACTGGGGTTTGGATTATTCGAAGATTGCGCGCTTGCGTGCCAGAGTTCTAAGGACGCCACTCAGGACGCCACTGGGGACGCCGCCTGGCGTCGATTGCTGGAAAAAGCGCGGCAATGGTCGCCACCGCGATTTCCGTTGTCGGGTCAAGACGTCATGGCCGCCGGTGTGCCCCAAGGACCGGATGTCGGGCGCCTATTGGACGGGATCGAACAATGGTGGGCCGAGGGCGGTTTTGCCGCCGACCGCAAAGTCTTATTGGATCGCGTCAAAGCGGAAATCGGCCACTAGAGCGCATTCACAAAAAGTGTACGCGGTTTTTGGGTTCGAATGCGCTCCAGAAGTGATTATGGCGGCCCGCCCGAAATCAGCAGACGCACACCCGAAGCCAGCTTTTCGAGGGATGGCTGGTGGGTATACATCATGTGGCCGGCTTCGTAATAAGCGAATGTGACGCGCTTTGGGTCGATGCCGTTATTGGCCAAGGTGTTTTCCGTGCCGAAGAAGGGTGTCGCCAAATCGTAATATCCATTAGCGACGAAAACCTTGAGATCGTTGTTTTGGCGCATCCCTTGTCCAAGCCACGGCGCCACATTGACATAACCAGGCCAACCACCGCGACGACCGGTCGACCAATTCCAGGCCCGACTCACTTCAAACGGTAAGATCTTGTATTCCCGTTTGATGGTGACGCCTAATTCCCGGGTCAGATAGTCGTTGATGCTGGTAACGTAAGCTGCATCGATCCCGTAGGCCGCCGGGTCGTCATCGGAGACTTCACCGGCGTCATCATAATCGTCGCCGGTATAACGGCTATCGAACCGGCCGACCGTCTTGCCCTCGGCACGCAGCAATTCTTTTTGAAAACGAGGGGCCGAAACGCGCAGATTGGCCCGTTCGAGATAGGTTTCCGAAAGGCCCGTATAGGACGCCAATTTAGTAACAATCGTTTGCCTTTCGGTGTCGGTTAGCCGGCTGCCCTTGAGTAGGGCCGGTGCGTATTCATTGATCGCGAAAGCGCGCACTTCGTCGAGCAGCGTCTCGATATTTTGCGGTCTATTTTCCAGTTTCTTGTGATACCAAGCGGTTGCGGCAAAACTTGGCAAATAGGCGACATAGGAATAGTCATTACCCGGACGAAATGTCGTGCCTTGAAAATCTAGAATAGCGGAAATCAGCACCACGCCGTTGATCGCAATGCCATTATATCTGGCCTGCAATTCCTTGACTAAAGCGGCCACACGCGTGGTTCCGTAGCTCTCTCCGATCAAATAGCGGGGTGAATTCCATCTCTTATTTTCGGTGATATAGAGACGTATGAAATCCGCCAGCGCGCGCGCATCTTCGCGGACACCCCAAAAATCGTTGCCGCGCCCCTTGCCAATCGCACGGCTGTAGCCCGTGCCGACCGGATCGACAAAAACCAGATCGGTCACGTCCAAAATACTCAGGGGATTGAGGGCGATGTTATAAGGCGGCGCCCCGACGGGCGCGCCATCGCTGGGCACGACAATGCGCTTGGGGCCGAATATCCCCATATGCAGCCAAAGTGAGGCGGAGCCGGGTCCGCCGTTGAATATAAAGGTGAGCGGACGTTCTTTTGGATCCTGCAAGCCGTCTTTGACATAGGAAATGGAAAAGATGCTGGCGATCGGCTCATCCCGATTATTGTGCAAAAATGTATCGCCGGCTATTGCCGTATACCGAATGAGCTCATCATTGAAGCGGCCGGTGGTGGTGGTGATGAATTGTTGTGGTTCGCCGACGGGAATTTCTTCTCGCTGCTCGCCCCGTCGCCGCGATTGATCCTCTTGCTCGTCATCTTCTTGCGCAACGGCCGGGCCCGTGGCGATCCCGAGTGCAAGCATGAATCCTAACAGTAACTTCAAGTCAGCTCTCCTTCGCGTGGGCAGCGCCTTATTTATAGCGCGAAAGGATTTTCTTGAGAATGGCACTGCCGGGCGACAATTTCTCGAAAGGCACTTCATTAAGTGGCGTCGACGTGGTGCCGTTGAGTTCATGGAAGGTCGGACTCGATTCATCAATATAAAGCAACCCGGTGAGAAATTCACCTTGCGCCGCCCTGTCGTTTATGGAGTTGAGAGCGGCTTTCTTGTCCTGCGGGTCGTATTGGCTGTCCACCTTGCGCAATAGGATTTGCGTTCCATCATGGAGCTTCACGGAAACGGATTCGCCTACTTTATAGGAAGCCGAAATTTCCGTGGCCGCGGGGATAAAATCGGTATGGATGGCAGGATGGTAATATTGCCGCGTGAAGGCGTAGCTTTTTGTCGAGTCCTCATGATCATTGAATGTGACACATGGCGATAACACGTCGATCAGTGCAAACCCTCTATGATGGAGTCCGGCTTTTATCAACGGCACAAGTTGATCCCTATCGCCCGAAAAGCTGCGGGCAATAAACGTGGCGCCGAGGGCGATCCCGGCGCGCACCGGATCTATCGGCGTTTGCAGATTGACCTCACCCCTTTTTGCCTTTGTGCCGATATCGGCCGAGGCTGAGAATTGCCCCTTAGTTAGCCCATAAACACCATTGTTTTCAATGATATAGAGCATATTGAGATTGCGTCGTAGTGCGTGTACGAATTGGCCGAGGCCAATCGACAGGGAATCGCCATCGCCCGATATGCCGATAACATGAAGGCTTCGATTGGCGGCGTTGCTGCCTGTCGCAATGGCCGGCATTCGGCCGTGCACGCCGTTGAAGCCGTGAGCGCCACTCAGAAAATAAGCGGGTGTTTTAGACGAACAACCAATGCCGCTCAGCTTGGCGATTTTATTCGGTTCCAAGCTCAATTCGAAACAGGCTTCAATGAGGGCGGCCGTCACCGAATCGTGGCCACAGCCGGCACACAAAGTCGACATGGTTCCTTCATAATCGCGACGGGTAAGGCCTAACTTATTCCGCGGTAGCTTAGGGTGATGGACTTTCGGCTTGGTTATGTAACTCATGCCGCTTTTCCCCGCGCCAGGCGCTCTTCGAGTGCGTTGACAATAAATCCGGCATTAATGGGCAGGCCATTATAGTGCAAGATCGATTCGAGTTTGGCCTTCTCTACACGGGTCTCCAAGATTAGCAAAGATCTCAACTGACCGTCCCGATTCTGCTCGATGACGAAAATGTGGTCGTGAGCTGCCAAAAAGTCTTCCACCTCTTGGCCAAAGGGAAATGCCCGAACGCGCATATAGTTGAAGCCAATTCCTTTGCCGGCAAGCACATCGATGGCTTCGTGCAAGGCGGCGTCGCAGCTACCGATTGAAACAATACCCATGTTATGTTTGCCGGTAATATGGATTACGGGTTTTGGCACCAAACCGGCGGCGGTTTCGCTTTTCCTCGCCAATCGATCCACCACTTCCTGATATTCATCGGCGTCTTCGGTGTACTGGCCGTCCTTGTTGTGCCCCGAACCTCGGGTGAAGTAAGCGCCGCGCGCACCGGTGCCCGGCAGGGTGCGGTACGCAATATGATCGCCATCTATATCGACGTATCGACGGAATTTATCGATTTTTTCGAGATCTTCGGCGGTTAATACTTTGCCGCGATCGGGCACATAAGAATCATCCCATTCCAATTCCGGGCACATCCAGTCATTCATGCCGATATCCAAATCGGACATTACGAAAACCGGTGTTTGCAACCGTTCGGTCAGGTCAAATGCCTGAACCGCCAAATAGAAACATTCCTCCGGATCGGCAGGAAACAACAAGACGTGCTTCGTGTCGCCGTGGGATGCGTAGGCACATTGCAATAAATCGCCCTGTTGGGTGCGCGTCGGCATGCCGGTCGATGGACCGACACGTTGGACATCGAAAATCACTGCGGGCACTTCCGCATAATAGGCCAAGCCGATCATTTCGCTCATTAAAGAGATACCCGGCCCACTGGTCGGCGTAAACGCACGCACGCCGTTCCAGCCGGCACCAATCACCATGCCGATGGCGGCCAGCTCGTCTTCCGATTGGATGATGACAAAATTCTTTTCACCGGTATCCGGGTCGACTCGATACCGTTCGCAGAACGCCTTGAATGCATCCATCAACGATGTGGACGGCGTGATCGGATACCACGCGCCAATCGCAGCACCAGCATAAAGGCATCCCAGTGCTGCAGCCGTATTGCCGTCGAGAATGATTCGGCCTTCGGTCCCCTGCATGGCCTCGACGTGGAGATCCAAAGGGCACTCGAAATTTTCTCGCGCAAAATTAAAGCCAAGCTCGATCGCGTTCATATTGGCGTCGATGAGATGCTTCTTGTCGCCGAATGTTTCTTCCAGCAGCGTCTTGATGATATTCATATCAATTTGAAGCAGCGCGGTAAGCGCGCCGGCATAGGCAATGTTTTTCATCAGGATGCGGTTGCGCGCGCCGTCGAAGGTTTCATTGCACATACGCGATAGGGGAATGCCCAGAATGGTAATGTCTTGACGGGCGAGAAGTTCACTTTGCGGCCAACTGGAATCGTAGATCAAATATCCGCCCGGTCTGACATTCTTGACATCCTGCGGATAGGTTTCGGCATTCATGGCGACCACAATGTCCGTTTGGTCCGGACGGGCCACATAGCCATCGCGGCTCACGCGAATCTCATACCAGGTCGGCAGTCCTTGGATATTGGACGGGAAGTAGTTCTTGCCGGAAACGGGGATTCCCATGCGGAAAAACGATTTCATAATCAAACCGTTGGCACTTGCCGAGCCGGTGCCGTTGACATTGGCAAATTTGATTGCGAAATCGTTTACGCGATTTGTTTTTGTTTGTCTTGCCACGCCGCTTCCTCATCAGCTGCATAGGGAATCGTTATGCAGGACTTTTGCATGTCCCAAGCTGCTGTTGGGCACCTTTCCGCGCATAGACCGCAGTGGACGCAGAGATCTTCATCCTTGACCATTACTCGGCCGGTTTGTTTGAGTCCGCCCGACGCAAATAAAGCTTGTTCTAAATTGTCGGCGGGTATCCTGAGTTTTTGCCTTAGCTCGTCTTCCGGTGCGTTGACGGTCATGATGAGGCAATCCACCGGACAGATATCAATGCACGCATCGCATTCGATGCAAAGATCCTCCATAAATACGGTCTGGATATCGCAATTGAGACAGCGTTGGACTTCACGGGCGACTTGTTCCGCCGAAAATCCCAGCTCCACCTCGATATCGAGTTCTTTGAACCGCTTCGTAAGGTCGACATGGGTCATTTTTCTGCGTAGCGCAGGGTCGTAGTCATTATGATATGACCACTCGTGAAGCCCCATTTTTTGGCTAATGAGATTCACATG
Organism: Alphaproteobacteria bacterium; assembly: GCA_004356335.1. GTDB lineage: Bacteria > Pseudomonadota > Alphaproteobacteria > SMXP01 > SMXP01 > SMXP01. Next base: position 10,829 of record SMXP01000166.1, read on the forward strand.
ATTGGGCAAGCGCTCGGTCATGTCCTGACCGTGGCAATATTTGTGAATTGAGATGGCGGCTTGGTGGCCGTGCTCGACCGCCCAAATAATATTCTTCGGTCCGAATGCCGCATCGCCGCCGAAGAAAACACCTTGTCGGGTCGATTCATGTGTCACCGTGTCGACAACCGGCTCTTCCCATTCATTGAATTCGATGCCGATGTCTCTTTCGACCCAAGGAAAAGAGTTTTCCTGACCGATCGCTAGGATGACGGAATCGGCGGGCAGCACAACGTGGCCCACTGTCTTGGATTTTAGCCGGCCGGTTTCCGGATCGTCGTAATATTCCAGCTGCTCGAACTTCATACCGACCAGTTTGCCGTTTTCAATCACGAATTCTTCCGGTGAATGACACAGCAAAAGTTCTATTTCCTCCTCAAGGGCGTCATCCAGTTCCCAATCGGATGTCTTAAGTAGGTGACGCGGCTTGCGTGCCGTCACCATAACCCGTTTGCCGCCCAATCGGAGCGACGTCCGGCAACAATCCATCGCCGTGTTGCCGCCGCCGATAATGATGACATTTTCGCCGATCGAATCGGTATGTTCGAAGGCGACACTTTCAAGCCAATCGATGCCGATAAAAATTTGATCGCTGTCATAACGTCCGGGCAGTTCGAGATTCTTACCGCGCGGGGCGCCACTACCGACAAAGACAGCGTCATATCCTTCATCAAGCAACGCCTTCATGCTCTTGATCGGATGTCCCAAGCGCAAATCGACGCCCATGTCGATAATCACATTCATTTCATCGTCGAGAACTTTGGCGGGCAAGCGGAATGCGGGAATATTGGTCCGCATCAAACCGCCCGGCTTGGGGTGACTTTCGAAGATCGTTATCTCGTAGCCAAGCGGTAGAAGGTCATTGGCAATCGTCAGGGATGCGCAGCCGGCGCCGATGCAGGCAATGCGCTTGCCATTCTTAATTTTGGGAATCTTAGGCAGGCGATCCTTGAAGTCGCCGGCAAGGTCGGCCGCGACACGCTTCAAACGACAGATGGCGACCGGCTCGTCTTCTACCCTTGTTCGCCGGCACGCGGGCTCGCACGGGCGATCACACACGCGTCCCAAAATGCCGGGGAACACGTTCGATTCTCTATTGACCATATGGGCGTCCGTGAAGCGCCCCTGCGCGATCAAGCGAATGTATTCCGGCACGTCCGTATGCGCTGGACACGCCCACTGGCAGTCAACAACCCTATGAAAATAATCCGGGTTGGAAGTATCCGTCCGGTCCACTGCTGGTTCTTTCTGTACCGCTCGTCGTCCCCAAGCCTTGAGTCCCCCTTGGCTGCTCGGCGCGGGAGGTTAAACATTTATCGCTCAAAGGCAAAGCCCATAATTGTCTCGTCTCAAGGTCGATTAACTTTCACGATTTGGCAAGGGTTCCAGGATGGGCCGAGCATAAGTCATGCCAGATTGGAAGGAAACGGACGTGCGCTAATATCCGTACACGCAACAAGGTATTGGACCGATCAAATTCTGTTCCCGCCGCCGGCCTGGGGCCCGCCGTGATTCGCTTCGAGCGCGGCTACCCACCCCACGCGTCGAGGGCTGCAATGGCAACCTGGTCGCCGCTTTCTTGGACGAAATGGCCGGCATCTTCGAGTACCAGGGGCTCTGGACAATTGCGAATGATGTTCTTCAATCCCTTCATGACCTCCAGGCCGAGCACCGGATCTTGAACGCCGATGGCCATGAAGGCCTGGCCCTGCCACTCATGGCGCCACCATTCAATGGCCCGCAATCCCAAGTCGACCCCATCCATATCGGGCGTGACCGGCACGATCTCGGGAAAGCGCCTGACACCCGCTCGGTACTGGGAATCCGGGTAGGGAGCGTCATACGCGGCTGCTTCCGCCTCGGTTAGGCCCGGTATGCTGCGCATCATCAAACCCGGAATAGGGAAGTCCGGATTTGCCGCGACATAGGCCTTCCAGGCGTCAAATCCCTTGCCGGGCGATTGGCCGGTCGCAATGCCGGTATTCATGACCAGCAGCCGGCTGAATCGATCGGGCATGTCCATGGGTAAAGTGAGACCCAACATGCCGCCCCAATCCTGGCAAACCAATGTGATATTGGTGAGGTCGAGCCGCTCGATAAGGGCGATCAACGATTGACGATGGAAAGAAAAAGTGTATCGCGCATCCTCCACCGGCTTATCGGAGCGGCCGAATCCGAAATAGTCCGGCGCCACGCTTCGATGGCCCGCCGGGCTGAATACGGCAATCATTTTGCGATACAAATAGGCCCAGGTGGGCTGACCGTGGAGACACAAAAATGTCTGTTCCGCATCGGCCGGCCCTTCATCCAGATAATGCAACCGCAGGCCGTCAAAATCGGCGAGATCCGCCATGTAATGGGGTTCGAATTCATAGCCGGGCAGGTTGGCAAAACGGTCATCTGCTGTCCGCACGGCCTCTATGGTCATATTCCGCGTGCTCCCTTGTGACACTATTTGTTATCCTAGGAGGATGCGGCAAGTAACGCATAATTTGACCACCGAGACAAACGGTCCGGGTCTTTATGAGATCACGGCATTAGTCATGGATTGGTGCCGGCAGCAGGGTATGGAGCAAGGCCTGCTCACTTTATTCATCCGACACACCTCGGCGTCGCTGACCATACAAGAAAATGCCGATTCGGATGTGTGTCGTGACCTGCAGGATTTTTTTGCCCGGCTGGTGCCGGAGGACGGCCCTTACCGCCATACCACCGAGGGACCCGACGACATGCCGGCTCATATCAAGGCGGCCCTGACCCAATCCCAGCTCAGCATTCCCCTGACCGAGGGTCGCTTGGGCTTGGGCACGTGGCAGGGGATCTATGTGTTCGAACACAGGCGCCACCGGCAAAGGCGCCAAATCGTGCTGCATTTGCTGGGTGAGTGAGAGGGCACCGACCAAAAAGAAAGCGGCTTCTTCGGGGGAAAAGAAGCCGCTTTTGAGTTACGCGGGGGGGAATACTCACTTACTGATTTGGTTTTTAGAGCGCATTCACAAAAAGTGTACGCGGTTTTTGGGTTCGAATGCGCGACCAACAACAAATCTAGACCCCAAATCCGGCGAGTCTGAGGCAAATGAAGGCAGCTCCGAGGAGAAATTAGGGCTATTTTGCGGCCGTATTCCCTTTGTTTCGAATTATCCGCCGTCAGTTTTAAGGAAGCGCAAAAAATCGCGCAAGACAGGGGCCCGCCAGCGCAGCGGTTGCCACATAGCAACCAAAGTGCCCTTGTGTCCCAGGTTAGGGTAGATGATGCTCCGCGCTTGCCCGCCGGCATGGCACACCGCTTTTGTTAGATTGAGCGTATTTATCGGATAGACCGTCTCGTCTTGTTCGCCATGAATGAGCAGCATGGGCGGCTCCAGCCCCGACACGTTCTTGATGGGTCTGGCTAAGCTGATGTCGTTTGCGGTGCCGAAGATTTCCGCCGTAGACTGATAATCAAGCGGATTGAAGCTATAGGGTCCGGACAAGCCGACAAATCGCTTGACGTGCTCCCGCCGCAAATCCTGCGCAGCAAGAAAAGATGTGTTGGTCAGCAATAAGGCCGCCATATGGGCGCCCGACGAATGGCCCATTACGATGATGTTATCCGGATTGCCTCCCAAGCCTGAAATGTTGTCGCGGGTCCATTTGATGACCAAGGCCGCGTCTTCCATAAAAGTGGGAAAACGAACCTGTGGAAATATTCGGTAATCCGGAATGACCACCAGGTAACCTTGCCGGCTGAGAATCCCGCCCAGAAATCGATAAGTCGCGCGATTGCCGTCGCGCCAGCGGCCGCCATAGAAGAACACGATCACATCATTTAGTTGATCGGTTCCCCGAGGCGTATAGATATCGAGACTATGGCGCTCATCCGGCCCATATCGATAGCTTGCCATCACGACGCCTCCGGCCATATTGGGTTGAATTCAAAGCTCTTGTTAACTTTTCCGGGCGCATTTTGGTGGCCAAATGTCACAATTTCGCGAGTTCATGGTGTCGGTGCGATGACTTGGTTTATATTGCGGACCTTATGACGACTAAAATCAGAAATAAGCGAACCTATCAAACCATTGGGCTGATGATCTCAAAATGGTAGCGGTCAGAATAAAAGCGCTGGCAAGTTTTGTCTTCTGCTTCTTGCTCGGCTTTTTGCCGTTGTCTTCCCATGCCGATCCCGTGGCGACCGATAATGTCGAGGCGCAGCTGGTCAGTGACTACATAGAGGTCGCTCCAGGACAGGTCTTTTGGGTAGCCCTTCGACAAAAAATCCGCCCCGGGTGGCATACCTATTGGAAAAACCCCGGTGATTCCGGTGAGCCCACGCGTATTCAATGGGATTTACCGAGAGGATTCGAGGCCGGTCCTATCCACTGGCCCGCGCCGGAGAGAATTCCCGTCGGCTTCCTGATGAATTTCGGTTACGACGATGAAGTTTTTCTGCTGACGCAATTCACGGCACCGCAATCCTTTTCGACGACCGGGCCGCTGACCGTTCGGGCTCATGCGGATTGGCTGGTCTGCGAAGAGATTTGTATTCCGGAGGAAGCCGATCTCGTCTTGCATCTGCTCGCCACCAACGGTCCGAGCAGACGGGATGCCATATGGGCGCCTCTTGTTGACGCCGCCTACGCTTCCTTGCCTTCGCCCCTCCCCTGGCCGGCTAACGTATCGATTGCCGAAAATCGTTTCGTTCTTTCTATTGAAGGGGCAGGGCTGGTCGAGCCGTTCAAGGAGGGCCGCCTTCGAGACGTCGCCTTTTTCCCCCTCAAGGATGGCTTGATTAAAAACGCCGCCGAACAAGTGGTGCGCTATGGCCAGGCGGGTTTTTCCGTGTCAACCGATCCCGGCTATGGCATTGAAAAAAATGACGGGGCCTTGCCCTCCGACAGGGTCGAGGGCGTTCTTGTGCTTCATGAATGGGCGCCGGGACAAAAAGACGCCAAGCGCGTCGCGTTCACTTTGACCGCGCGCACGGGGGCGGTTATTGCCGGCACCACGTCTCAGATCCTGACCGAGCAAACCGCTTCATTGATCGGTGACGTGTCACTGATTAAGGCCCTGGTGTTCGCTCTGATTGGTGGTCTGATCTTAAATCTTATGCCCTGCGTGTTGCCGATTTTGTCCATAAAGGTGGTGAGTTTTGTCGGCAAGGCGCAAGGCAAGGCCAGTGCATTGCGGCGCAACGGCTTGGCATACACCTTGGGTGTGGTCGTCAGCTTTGTCGTCATTGCCGGGATCTTATTGTCGTTGCGCAGCGTCGGCGAGCAATTGGGCTGGGGCTATCAGTTGCAGTCGCCGGTTTTTGTGATCGTCATGGCCTATGTCATGTTCCTTGTCGGGCTCAATTTATCGGGCGTCTATCATGTCAATATTCCGCTAAAGAGTATGGCAACCGCCAAGCCGACCGAGGAGGGCCTCACCGGCGCCTTTGCAACCGGCGTATTGGCTGTCGTGGTTGCAACACCCTGCACGGCGCCCTTCATGGCGACAGCGTTGGGCTTTGCCTTGGCTCAACCTACCGCCCTTGCCTTGGGTATTTTTATCGTGTTGGGAATCGGTATGGCGCTGCCCTATTTAGTGCTGACGTTTAGTCCGGCTTTAGGCCGTGCTTTGCCCCGGCCGGGAGCTTGGATGGAACGCTTCCGGCAATTCCTTGCTTTCCCCATGTATGGCACGGCGGTCTGGTTGGTCTGGGTACTCACTCGACAGGCCGGTTCTTATGGCGTGGCCGTTGCACTTACCGGCATGGTGTTGTTGGCGTTTGCCGCCTGGACCTTTGAAACCACCCGTAGCGCTCAAGGCGGTTGGTGGTATGTCGGCCGAGGGTCGGCTCTTGCGGCTGTTGTGATCGCGTTGGCTTTGTTGGTTCTGCCTCAGGCACCGGCGCAAAGTTCCAACCCGAGCCCGATAATTTCGACTTCGGGGTTGTCGGCGGAAGCCTATTCGCCGGAACGGATCGCGGCCTTGAGAGCCGAAGGAAGGCCGGTCTTTGTCAATTTTACCGCGGCGTGGTGCATCACGTGTCTGGTCAACGAACAAGTCGTGTTCAAGCGGCGGTCCCTGGCAGAACATTTCGAACGGGCCGACGTGGCATATTTGAAGGCTGATTGGACCAATCGGGATGCCCAAATAACCAAAGCGCTCGAACGTTATGGACGCAGTGGTGTGCCGCTTTACTTGCTTTATCCGCCGGGCGAGGGCGGTGAACAGGGCGCCATTGTGCTGCCCCAAATTCTCACCGAGGACATCATCTTGTCCGCCCTCGACGAATTGGGTCTAATGAGATAAGTCGTGGCCATCGGCTGCGATGCCTAGAGCAGCCTTTTGATTTTGCGCCACTACAATCTGCCCACGGAACAATTAAAAAATACCGCGAGTGAAGCGGCACAATGAAGGGGACCGGACGCGGGATTTGTTCCTATTCGGCCGGTTTGGGCCGCATGGTCGGGCGGACGACGGCTGGTTCTGCATCCTCATAATCTGCAAGGAATTGGGCGATGCGTCCGGGCGATCCGGTGCCGCGGGCGAGCAGATTGTAAAACACGGGAACGATAAAGACCGTCACCACGGTCGCCACTAAAACACCGACAAAAATCACAATGCCTATTGTCACGCGGCTGGCCGCCCCCGGACCCGTCGCCATGACCAGCGGAATGGATCCCGCAGCCGTAGACAATCCCGTCATGACGATGGGACGAAATCGCGTTTCGGACGCTTGAAGGAGCGCCTCCTCGAATTCCAAACCTTGGTCGCGAAGCTGATTGGCGAACTCAACGATCAATATTCCGTTCTTCGCCGCAATGCCAACGAGAATAATCAGTCCGATTTGGCTATAAATGTTCAGGCTGCTACCAACTAGATATAGACCCAATAAGGCGCCGGCTACGGCCACAGGTACCGTCAGCATAATGATAAAAGGATGAATGAAACTCTCAAACTGTGCGGCCAGAACGAGGAATACGATAAGGGCGGCCATGGTGAAGGCAAAGAAAAGCGCATTTCCTTGCTCTTGAAACAACCTTGCTTCGCCGTTGTAGTCGATCGTCGGAACGCCGGTCAGTTCTTCCTCAACAACGTTCTCCAGAAAAGCAAGCGCTTCACCCATTGAATATCCGGGTGCAATGTCTGCCGAAATCGTAACAGCGGCGCGTCGATCCCACCGCTTGCGTTGATCTGAATCGGCAACTTCCTTAACTGTCACCAGGTTCGACAAAGGTACCAGTGGTCCACGGAATCCCGAAGCGGAACGGACGAAAATATTTGTTAGATCGTCGGGTTCTTGGCGATCTTCTTCTCGACCTTGGAGAATGACGTCATATTCTTCACCGCGATCCAGGTAAGTTGTCACGCGTCGGGAGCCGAGCATGGTTTCGAGGGTTTCGCCGATCGTTTGAACGGAAACGCCCAAAGAGGCCGCTCTGTCACGATCTATCTCGACCACGAGTCTTGGATTGGTCGGCTTATAGTCGGTGTCGAGACGCAAAAGACCGGGATTTTGCCGCGCTCTTTCTATCACGATATTGGCCCATTGGGCGACGGTTTCATGGTCCGGGCCGGTCAGAACAAATTGAATGGGCTGACCTTGAAAATGTCGCGTCAGGCCTTGTTGCATCCAAGCCCGGCTAACGAGACCCGGAATCTGACTGAGTTTGCCATTGACCTCTCGCACAATTTCCGATCCGTCGCGTCTTTCGCCCCAATCGGACAAGACAAAGAACATGAGACCCGTATTGAATTTCTTATTGACCCCCCAACCGCCCGGCACACGAATGGTCACCTGTTTGGCCTCGCCACTTTCAACGAGAGGCATAAGAGCTTTTTCAACCTCCAACATCTGTTTGACGGTGTGATCAAAACTGGTGCCTTCCGGCGCCCTGAACTGACCTTGGACCACGCCGCGATCCTCAGATGGTGCCAGCTCCTTGGGAATCAAAAGCGACAGTCCAAGGCTAAGGGCAACCATGCTAAGTAAGGTCGCCGCCCCCCAGATTGGATGCGGCAACGCTTTCTTCAATGCGCCAACATATTTCTGCCTGACGCTGGCGAAAATCCGACCCATAAGACGATCTTGGGTTACGCTTACGCTCTTGGTCCGCAAGAATTTGGAACACATCATAGGGGATAGCGACAGGGCCAAAAAAGTCGATATGGAAACGGCCGCAACGACGGTTGCGCCCAGTTCCCCGAAAAGACGGCCAATAAATCCTTCGACAAAGATCAGCGGGGCAAAAACGGCGATCAAGACCAAGGTTGTGGCAATCACCGCAAAGGCGACCTGCCGTGTGCCTCGGTAAGCGGCAATAACGGGCGGTTCGCCCATTTCTATGCGGCGCTCAACATTTTCGAGAACGACAATTGTGTCATCGACCACCAGTCCAATACACAGCACCAATCCGAGCAAAGTCATCAAATTGATCGAAAAGCCGAAAATATAAAGCACGCCGAATGTGGTGATGAGACAGACCGGTACGACGATGGCCGGAATCAATGCGGCCCGGACCGACCCCAAAAAGGCATAAATCACCAACACAACAAGCGTGATCGCAATTAGGAGTGTCCGAAACACTTCGCCAATCGCCCGGTCGACAAACTGCGTGTGATCGACGCTGATACGAAACTCCATCCCTTCTGGTATGGTTTTGCGAATTTCTTCCGCTTCTGCACGTACGGCACGCGATATATCCAAGGCGTTTGCGGTGGATTGCTTGAAGATGCCAATGCTGGTTCGATTAAGCCCGTTGCTGCGATACATGGTGCGGTGATCGCTGGGCGCAACTTCAACATCGGCTACTTCGCCAAGACGGATCAGGTGACCGTCTGCGCCGCGGCGGATGACGAGCTGTCGAAAGTCCTCGGCCACTTCATAGGTGCGCGAGATACGAATGGGAAAATTGCGGGACGGTGATTCAATACTTCCCGCCGGCAGTTCGATATTTTCTGCGCGCAACGCCGTTTCGACGTCTTTCACCGTAAGACCACGGGCGGCCAGAGCAATCCGATCGAGCCAGACGCGCATGGAGAAAATGTAATCCTTGGCCCCTTGAACCTGAGCTACACCGTCAATCACCGAGAACCTATCGATGATATTTCGTTGGGCGTAGTCGTTGAGCTCCATCTCCGATAGTCTATCGGAAGCAAGCGTCCACCACATAATGGCGCCCACATCGGCCCCCGTCTTAGCGACACGTGGTAAATCGGCTTCTTGCGGTAGACGGCTAATGACGCGCGATATGGCTTCGCGCACGTCGCTTACGGCCGCATCGATGTCACGATCCAGCTTGAAGTAAATCGATACGGACGAGCTTTCGTTGCGCGAGACCGATTGAATGTAATCGATGCCGTTGATACCCGCGATCTCGTCCTCGATGACCTGCGTGATGCGGCTCTCCATCACCTCGGCCGATGCACCGATATATCTTGCCGTAATGGAAATCGCCGGAACTTCCGAATTGGGCAATTCTTGAAGCGGCAGACGCGTAAAGGAAATGGCACCGAAGGTGACCAGCAAGATACTGATGACGGTGGCAAAGACCGGTCGTTTTATCGATATGTCTGATAGGATCATTGGGCCACCAAAATGCGTGAATCGGCGGTCAACGTCCAACAGAAATAACAGCTTGGCCAAGGATTGGGAATAACCGCAGTACGGACAGCTCGATGGAGGCTGTGGGCCCGCATTCGGGCCGTTTCTTGCGTTCCTATCCTAATCATCCGTTGCCGCCGCATCGGCGCCGTTTTCCATTCCTTGAGAAACGTCTGCATTGTCATCTTCCGTGCCGTTAAACAATAAGTCCTTCATCAAATTGCGGGGCTTGAGATCGGGGTCCTTCTTGCGCAGTTCAAGACGCGAGGCGACGGGCCGCCGGGGCCAATGGTTGTTTTTGATATCGATGTCGGAGGTTTCCCAATAGGGATCTATGACAATCGTGTCGATAATGTCCTCACGGACCAACAGTTTCGTCACCTTTCTGGCGTCTTGTCGCCAAATTTCCGCAGGCAAACGCAACTCCTCCTCCGAACCGTCCATATAGACGATCGACAAGACGATAGGCATGACGAGACCACCTTTGTTGGAAAACTCGATCATGTAGAAGTTTTCCGATTTAGTAAGAAGGTCCCGTTCCCAATCCTCCAAATCGTCGATTAGTTTTTGATATTTCTCCCGTTCCTTTTCCGTGACGGTGAACCGGTCGTTCTCATTGTAGAAATCCAGAAGTTCGGGATAACGATCGACACGACGGTCAATGCCTTCATTGCGCTGTCGGGTGAGCGATATGGGATTATCCTCCTCCTCGTCGCGTTCGCGCGCTTTTTCTATGTCCGGGTCCTTGGTATCGATGGTGTAGCGAGTTACCGCGTCGATCGATATATCCACATGATCCGTGCCGTAAAACCAGCCGCGCCAAAACCAATCGAGATCGACGCCTGAGGCATCCTCCATGGTGCGAAAGAAATCGGCGGGCGTGGGCCGCTTAAATCGCCATCGCAGGGCATATTCCCTAAAGGCGAAATCAAACAATTCGCGGCCGAGAATGGATTCGCGCAGGATGACAAGCGCGGTCGACGGTTTGGCATAGGCGCTGTTGCCTAGATCGAGTATGCTGTCCGGATGGGTCATGATCGGCACCTGGCCCTCGCCCTTCATATAATCCACCAGATTGCGCGGCTCCCCGCGCTCGGAAGGATAATTTTCTTGCCATTCCTGTTCGGCGAGAAATTGAACAAAGGTATTGAGTCCTTCATCCATCCACGTCCAACGGCGTTCATCCGAGTTGATGATCATGGGAAAATAATTGTGGCCGATTTCGTGGATCACGACGGAAATGAGGTCGTACTTGGTGGTCCCGGAATAGGTGACATTGCCATCGTCGTCTTTTTTGGGTCGGAAACCATTGAAAGAGATGGTCGGGTATTCCATGCCCCTGATCGGACCGTTGACCGATTGGGCAACCGGGTAGGGATAGGGAAAAGTGTGGCGGCTATAGATTTCCAGCGCGTGGATGATTGCGTGGGTCGAATATGTCTGCCAAAGCGGATTGGCTTCTTTAGGATAAAAAGACATCGCCAGGACGCGAGACCCGTCGGTCTGTTCGTAGCCTTGAGCATCCCAAATGAATTTACGTGAGCTGGCGAAGGCAAAATCGCGGACATTTCGAATTCGGAAAATCCAGGTCTTCGACCCAGCAGGCTTCGATGTTTCGTTGGTCTCCGCTTGTTCGGGTGTGACGATCAAAATCGGCGTTTCGGCGGTTTCCGCTTGCTGCAATCGATTGCGCTGGACCGCCGTTAGAACATCCTTCGGGTTTTGCAAGACGCCCGTTCCGGCGACCAGGTGATCATCGGGGACGGTGATTTCCACATCATAATCGCCGAATTCCAGGACGAATTCACCATTGCCAACGAATTCCTTATTATTCCACCCGTCGACATCCGTATAGGCGGCCAATCGCGGGAACCATTGGGCGATGGTATAGATGTAATTGTCGTCATCCTCGAAATATTCGTAGCCGGAGCGCGACTTTTGAACCTTGGCATCGGCGATCTTGAAATTCCAATCAATGGAAAACCGATATTTCTTGTTGGGCCCGAGGGGTTCCGGCAGATCGATGCGCATCATGGTTCCGACAATCGTGCGCGCCATATCGCCACCTGACATGTCCTTAACGCTCGTAATGTTGTGGCCGCCGCCGAAATCGCGCTCGAATTCAAGCCGCGCTTCTCTGTAGCTCAAAGTTTCGTTATCGCGCGGTGTCATCGTTAGATTGGCAATGGAATCCGCATTAAAGCGGTTCTGGTCAAGCTGCACCCAAAGGTAACGCAACGTGTCGGGCGAGTTGTTGGTATAGGTAATTGTCTCTGTGCCGGTGAGCGTTTGAGTCTGGTCGTCAAGAATTGCTTTGATGCGGTAATCGACTTTTTGCTGCCAATAAAGCGGCCCCGGCGCGCCCGCCCCATTGCGGAACATGTTCGGCGTTGGAAGCAAATCGTCGAGTTGTCGGAATTTGTCCTGGAAATTCCTTTGAACTTGCGGATCGGATTGGGCATGACCGGCGCTTGTGGCCAATAAGCAAAAAGTGACGAGTGAAATGATCCCTCTCAGCATGGTGCTCTCGCTATTCTTGTTTTTGAATCGCGGGCACTGTAGCGCCTTGGCCACCGGCCGCAAAGAGTTCCGGCAAAGCTTTTGCCACGGATTATAAACAAAGGGGACCCTAACAGCAGCTGCCGCCTTGGGACGGGCGCTCTTTGCCTTTGTGGGCTGTTACCGTAACCGACCGAAACTCGATGCCCTCGACAACCTGCCAGGGTTCGTCGTCGCGTTTGACAATTTCGACGCCGTAAAAGCCCGCCTGTTCGAAGGCCGCCAGGAATGCGCGCTCTTGATAAGCGCCGGAAATGCATCCTGACCAGAGCTTCGGATCATCACGTAAATGCTGCGGTACTTGCTTGTCCGACACGATATCCGATATGGCGACCCGCCCACTTTTCTTCAAAACACGGTACATTTCGTCAAACAGCGGTGCCTTGTCCGTCGTCCTGACAAGATTGAGAACGCAATTCGACACGATAACGTCGACACTATGGTCGGCGATCAGCGGGCGGGTGCGGCCGATTTCATCGCGATAATGTTCAAGTTCCGCATAGTCCGAGACGTCTTTGACCGGGTGAGATTGAAGCCAGGCTTCGATTTCATCATAGTCGGTCCTCAAGTCTTGAATCTTGCCATATTTAAAATCCACATTGTCCCAACCGATGCGTTGAGCAATGTCTGCCTGGTGCCGCCGTGCCAGCGCCAGCATGGCGGGATTGAAGTCAACGCCGATCACGTGCCCGGTAGGTCCGACGATCTGAGAGGCGATGTAGCAGATTTTGCCGCCGCCGCTGCCTAGATCGAGCACCACATCGCCGTCGCCGATATATTTCGACGGGTCGCCGCAGCCATAATCCTTGTCGATGATTTCTTGGGGCATGACCTCAAGATATTTTTTGTCATAGTCGACGGCACAGCAAAGTGCCGGCTGGACGTCTTCGGAGGCCCGGGCATAGCGCGCCAAAACTTCTTTTTCCGTATTCGTGCGTAGGTCCATCTGGTTCCCCTTTTATGACTCTAAACGCAAGATCCTCAACCGACTAAGCCACTCAAGGTCAAACCCCAATAAAGCAGCCCCGATAAGATCATAGCGGTGGGTAGGGTCAATACCCATGCCGAGGCGATGCCCGATAACAGCCTCCAATTGGCGTTGCGCTCGGCCACGCCGATCCCCATGATCGCGCCAACGGATACATGGGTGGTAGAGACAGGTAGACCATAACTCGATGCCATGATCACGAGCAAACTGGTGATGACATTGGCCAATGTGCCCTGTGCCGGCGACAAGGGGGTAATCTTGTTGGACATGGTGACGGCAACGCGTCGCGACTGCAAAAGGCCGCCCAACGCCATGGCGATCGCGATAAAGAAAATGCTGACACGAAGATCCAGCGCGCCGGCAGCAAGAGCAATGGCGACAATCTTAGGCGTGTCGTTTAGTCCGCGCGCAAAACCCACGGCGCCGGCGCTTAAGAAATGAAGGCAATCGGCTGACCGGCGCATGGTATTAAGCGCCACAGCTATGGCCGTTGCCGCTTCGGTCTTATGTTGCGACTGTTTTGCTTCATTGAGTTCGGATCTGGCCAAGGCCATAGCCGGTCGCTTGGGCGGCGCGCCGAACCAATCATCAAGCGCCGGCATGGTGACAACGCGGCGGACCATGGGATAGAGGCCGGTAATGATCAAGATCGGCAGAATGGGGCCAAGCGCGAGCGGCAACAAAAAGCTCTGTCCTAGTTTGGCAAAATTAAGCTCGCTGCCTGCCGCGATCAATCCGGCGCCCATAATAGCGCCGACCAGGGAATGAGTTGTTGAAATGGGAATGCCGCGCAGCGCCGCCAAGAACACGGTGAGGCCGGCGGCGAGTATCACCGCCAGTGCAAAAGCGGGCGTGCCGATCAGCCATTCCGGGACCAATCCTTTGCCGCTGAAAAGCGTCAGCAATTTCTCGGCGAATGCGGCCGCCGCAAGGGAACCGGCAAATGTGCTGACGGTGGCCCAGGCCAGGGCGGTTCGAAACGACGCAACGCCGCTGCCCCACAATGTGGCGACGCCCTTGAAATTATCGTTGGCGCCATTGGCGTAGGCCAAGAAAAGCGCTGCGCCGAATATGATCATGATTCCCGTCAAATATCATCGCCCTGACAAGGTCGCTCACGGATTGTCCCGCAACAGGGACTGTATCGGATTCATCGGCGAAGGGCCAAACAAGCGGAGTCAACATTGCGTGAGCAGGCCCCGCGCCGGCCTTCGCCGGGGCACGCTTTTCCTGAATGCGCTCTAGAAAATTCAGATCGAATTTTTTTGCAAGAGCGTTCCGGACGGGCCCCTGTCCGACCGCAAATTGTCTGGGTGGCAGATCTGGATGTGCCAAGCGTTTCCCAACTCTTGTGGCATAGACCCGTACGAAGCAGAAGAATAAAGCCGCCGCCGAGTTTTTTGCATATTTCGTATATAATGATAGATAGTCAGACAGACCTTTGAAATTGGGGATCATCATGTCTAGAGCCTACATTTCGCTAATGTTATCCGTATTGATGGCTGCTACCTTGCCGAGCACTTCATTCTCTCATGGCCCTGTGGACCGAGAATCTGAAGCGCAAGCAAGTCAAGGCCGCCTTTTCGCGGCCGATGCGGCGACGGGGGAAGTCATCGTCATTGATCTGCTGGATGGTGACACAATAGTTCGCCTGACCACACCACCCTACGTCATGCAGCTCGGGCTGAGCAGCGACGGGCAGTATCTATTCGCCATGCGAGGCCGTAGCACTGATCGCGACTGGGTGACGATAATTCATACCGGTTTCGATGTGACCAGCGATAAGGTCCGGCCCCCCTATGTGGCCCGAACATTCCTGGGGTTTGACCCGGGTGGCGTGAGCAATGGCCGCTTGGCAACAGTGGGCGGCAAGGATGCCATTTTCATGGAGGACACGGGCGAAATCATCGTTTTCGAGAGTAACGGTTTCAGCGGGTTCGATGAAGTGAAGGTGCGCAAGTATGAGCTCGCTGGGCCCACCCATTACCACTATCTTGAGGCCGGCGATAACCTCTACATCGGCCATCTCGAGCAGGGTTTCGTTCAAGTGTTGAACCGGGAGAGTGGTGCCGAGGTTGCCCGGATTTCCGGTTGCACCCGGTTGCACGGTAAGGCGCTCGATGAGCCCACGGGCCGGCTTTTTTTCCCTTGTCAATCAGACGTTCTAGTAATTGGCACACAAGGGGAAGAGGCCAATCGGGAGGTAGCGCGCATTAGCTATCCTGACCGTCAACGGGTGGCAAGTTTTCTAAAGGGAAAAGATCGAGTCTTTTGGGGCTATACCGAAGGGATACTCCCCATGCTCTACCGGCTTGATGCTGCACGCGAACCCTATACCTTTGATATTCTTCCGATTGAAGCCTCTATTCGGCAAAACATTACCGAGGATGGCAGCCTGCTCCTGGTACTGACAAAGACGGGTGTTCTGGAGATTAGAGACGGTGGCAGCGGTGAACTCATTCG
>SMXP01000017.1 GCA_004356335.1 Alphaproteobacteria bacterium
CCCTGATACTTTCTTTACTCTCCAGCCTTTATGTGCTGGTTAGCGCATTTAGGAAAAGTGGCTACTGGTTTTCCGTCCGAATGCGCGACAAAACAAAGACTTAAAGCACGTTAGGGAGTCCATCTTTTGTCAACGTGCTCTAACGCCCCATCATTTGGCTCGGATCAAAAGTCAGCAATAATTCGCCCCAGCTCGAATATTTGTCCGGCGGCATCTGGAACGGCTGACATTGAATGATAGCGCGCGAGGCACTCTCTGCGGCCGCAATGTAGGCGGCATTTCGATCTCCGCCAAAGCGGCCGTCCGGTACCAATTCAGGCCTTTGTATTAAGTAACCATCCGGTTTCAAGAACACTTGCATGGTTACAATCAGCTCGTCGGCGTTGGCGGCGCCCAGCGGCACATTCCAGCAACGCCGCATTTGAACCTTAAAGGCGTCTATCTCGCTCATGGTCAGACCGGTTTGCAACCCCGCCCCCGTGGTCGGCGCCTGCTCTAAAAGGGGCGGCGGCGCCCCCGGTATCTCTTGAGGTTGCCGACGTTCTTGCGGCGCCTCTTGCGACTTGTCCAACAGGGCCGCGATCTCACTCAAACTGAACTTCTTATCGGGCGGTTTTGGCTTTGCTCGGGGGCGAACATTGGGCAAGGGCGGCGGTTTGGCCTCGATCACTTTCGGCTTAGGCTGCGGTTCGGGTTCCGGCTCCTCACCCGGCACGTATTCCACCTCCTCCGCCTCGGATTCCGGCGCCGGCGTGGCTGTTGGTGGTTTGATCGCCGCAAATTTCCGCTCTTCCTGTTGCTCCGCAATAGGCTCTTCTTCCGGTTCGGATTCCGGCTCGCTCTCTTGGCGTGACTGAATATTGGTAAATTCGTCGATGGTTAAGAGCTCGACAGGAAGCACGCTCGGTATGTCACCCTGATTGAACGCCGACGGCAGGCCGACCACCAAGTAAAGGATCAGACCGGCATGTAGTGCGCCGGATGTGAGAACGCCAAACCGCACGCTTACGCCTCAATATTGCTGCTCCGGATCGGTGATCAAAGCGACGCGGCGAAAACCCGCAGCGTTGATCGTGCCCATAACGGCCATGATTCGCCCGTAATTGACGTTCCTATCACCGCGCACGAAAATGCGCTCGTCATAGCCATTCTCCACTATGGCCATAAGCTTTTGCGCCAATTCACCGACCTCGATCACTTCCTCCTGGAGATACACTGTGCCATCCGCCTGGATGGTTATGGTCAAAGGCTCCTGATCCTCGGACATGGCCCTTGCCTGCGTTTTGGGCAAGTCTACGGCAACGCCCACCGTCAGAAGGGGCGCCGTAATCATGAAAACAATCAACAAGACAAGCATGACATCGACCAGGGGTGTCACGTTAATTTCATGCATCAGCGCTGAACGTCTGCGCCGTCCATTGTTTCCGTTATTTGCTCCGTAAATGGAGGCGGCCATCAGATATCTCCTCCATCCAGCTGGCGCGACAGAATGCCGGAAAGATCACCGGCAAAAGAATCAAGCCGGACACCGAAGCGGTTTATGTCGCTGGCGAACTTGTTATAAAACATGACCGCCGGTATCGCCGCCAAGAGCCCCAACGCCGTTGCAAAAAGGGCCTCGGCAATACCGGGGGCAACCACCGCCAAATTCGTATCGCGACTTACCGCAATAGATTGAAACGAATTCATGATGCCCCACACCGTCCCGAACAACCCAATGAAGGGCGAGACGGAACCGACAGTGGCAAGCGTCGTCATGCTCCGCTCCAGCCGGGTGAGTTCCTTCGTGGTGGTTGACGCCATAATCCGATTGATGCGTTCTTGAGTGGTCGGCGTAAAACCTCCCACCGATTCATGGGATTGGTGCCATTCGCGCATGGCGGCTCGGAACACACTCGCCATGGGATTATCCGCGCGCGATCCCAAATTTTGATAAATGTCCTCAAGCGGCTTGCCGGACCAAAACATCTGCTCGAAACGATCCGCCTTACGGCTCAACCGGCCAATATTGAACCATTTATCGATGATGATCGCCCATGACCAGAAGGACGCCAGAATCAAAATGGCAATCACCGACTTGATGATCATATCGGCTTTGAAAAACAGCGCCCAGAGCGAAAAATCCAGCGCCGCCGGAGCGTTCATACCCTCCGCGATGACACTCGTATCCATGAGACTTCTCGTTTGTCCTTGGGTTCCCCGCACCCCCAGCGGCCGCCACGCGACAGCTCGAGGAAAGCTAAGAATTACCCCTTTATAATGTGTCGAATCTAGGGCGCAAGTGGATAACCCTTAACCCACACCCCTAGAGCATTTCCAAGATTAATTGACTCATGAAAATGCTCTAGATTCCTAGTTTGGTCGCGTTTTCGGACGGAAAACCGATAAAACAACAACTTAGGGTCTGGTTTTGATTCTATCAAAACCAGAAAGGCCCTAATGCAGCAAGCATTGATTCACTCATACCCTGTCGTGACCGTTGGTCAAATAGTTGTCAAGTGCGTTGCGGACCGCGATCGGAATGCGGGTGGCACGGCCCTCAAGCGTGACGCATGCCGCCTCAAGTTTCGCCCGAACGAGATCTTCGTCACCACGCTTGATTTGTTGGGAAGCAAAGAGTCGGGCACCGGAAAAACGAATGTAGGCCGTGTGCACCTCGAGCGCGTCTTCGATCAACGCCGGTTTTAAGAAATCGATTTCCATATGCACAATTGTCCACGTTACCGGGTTTTGATCAACCATCAATGAGCGATGGCTGACGCCCATGAGGCGCAAATAGTCACTTCGACCACGCTCCATATAACGCAGGTAATTGGCGTGATAGACGACGCCGGACAGATCGGTGTCCTCATAATAAATCCGTACCGGGAGGATATGAATCCGGTCGCGAAAATAGCCGCTCGGGCCCGAGGACTCAGTCATCGCTATTTTCCGCAAAAGGCCAGAGATTGCGTTCGGTCACGCTTTTCGGCGCAGCAAGCCCAAGATGATCAAAAGCCCCCAATGTCAGCATGCGGCCGCGCGGCGTTCGCTGAATCAGACCCTCCTGAATCAGATAAGGCTCGATAATATCCTCCAGCGCATCTTTCGCTTCACTCAAAGAAGCCGCCAGGGTTTCAATACCGACCGGACCACCGTTGAATTTATCGGCGATGGTCGTGAGATATCGATGATCCATAGCATCAAGACCGCGATGATCGACCTCGAGGCGCGACAAAGCACGGTCGGCCATTTGAATGTCTATGGTGGCGACATTCTCCACTTCGGCAAAATCACGCACTCGGCGCAATAAGCGGCCGGCCACCCGTGGCGTACCGCGGGACCGCTTGGCCACTTCACTGGCGCCTTGTTCACTCAAATCGATACCTAACACCAGCGCCGCGCGTGTGATGATGAGTTTCAATTCCGCGACATCATAAAAATTCAGACGGATCGGGATGCCGAATCGATCCCGCAAAGGCGTTGTGATCAGGCCCGATCGGGTGGTCGCACCGATTAAGGTGAACGGCGCCAAGTCGATCCGCACTGCACGTGCGGCAGGGCCTTCCCCGATCATAAGATCGAGCTGAAAATCCTCCATTGCCGGGTACAGAATTTCCTCGACCGCCGGATTGAGCCGATGAATTTCATCGATAAAGAGCACGTCATGAGGATCGAGATTGGTCAGAATGGCGGCCAGGTCGCCCTTCTTTGCAATCACCGGACCTGACGTTGTGCGAAAATTGACACCCAGCTCGCGCGCGACGATTTGCGCCAATGTGGTTTTACCCAGACCCGGTGGACCGTGAAACAGCACATGGTCCAACGCCTCGCCGCGGCGCTTTGCCGCTTCGATAAAAACAGTCAGATTATCGCGGGCTTGGCGTTGGCCAATGAAGGCGCCCAGATGTTGCGGCCGCAAGCTGGCTTCCGCCTGGTCGTCATCCTGTGAGCGCGCCGTCACTAAACGCTGTTCTTCTGGAACGGCCATCACGCCACCTCCTTGAGCGCCGCTTTAATCAGATCGTTCACCGGGGGGTCATGGTCAAACGACGCATAGGCACTGGCGACCGCTTGACCTGCGCTGACTGCGTTATAACCTAAATTGACCAGCGCCGAGATCGCATCGTTGCGCAACAGAATATCCTCAAGTCCCTCCCGGCGCTCGGCTTGGGAGACCGCCCCGCTGGTCGGAGAGGTCAACGCACTGTCCTGGGTGACGGTGCGGAGTGCCTGTTCGGGCGGCTTGCGGCCGAGCAATTCGGTCACGATCCGCGCCGCCAATTTGGGCCCGACACCACTGGCCCGCGCGAAGGCAGCCTTATCCTGCAATGCCACCGCTTGACTCAAATCGCCCGGGGTCAGCACATCAAGGATCGCCAAAGCGACCCGCGCACCAACGCCTTGGACACCTTGCAAATGAACAAACCAATCTCTTTCCAGCCAATGGGCAAACCCATAGAGCCGAATGGCATCTTCGCGCACATAGGTATCGATGGACAAAGACACTTTCTCACCGGGCGCCGGCAAGCTGGCCAGAACACGGGTCGAACAATGGACAAGGTAGCCCACGCCCGCCACGTCGATCAGGACCCAATCCTCGCCCGTATTGTCCAATATGCCCGTCAGTTTGCCGATCATCCGACTTACCTTATATTTGGCCGATTATTTGGCCAATTGCGCCGCTGTCTTGTCACCCACGGAAGTGGCCAGCCGATTTGAGTTCGACAGATGATGGGCATGACAAATGGCAATGGCGAGCGCATCGGCGGCATCCTCCGACGATATCTCACAGGCCGGCAACAAGATTTTGACCATGACGCGAATCTGCCGCTTGTCCGCATGGCCGTTGCCGACGACGGTTTTCTTGACCAGATTCGGCGCATATTCCGCCACTGGTAGATGGCATTGGGCCGGCACCAACAAGGCAATGGCGCGGGCATGGCCTAGTTTTAGGGTCGCCACGGCGTCCTTGTTGACAAAGGTTTTCTCCACCGCCGCCTGATCGGGCTGCCATCGGCGCAGCACATCGGTCAGCCCGTCATAGAGGGTGAGCAATCTTTGCGACAGTGGATCGTGCTGGTTGGACGCGATGACACCATGGGCGACGTGGCTCAAATGATTGCCCGTCATGTCGATCACCCCCCAGCCGGTACGCCGCAAGCCGGGGTCGAGCCCAAGTAATCGCGATTTAGGTTTCAAATCCTGCCCGCCCGGAAATTGTCGAGATCCAATCGAATCGTCCAACCGCCCTCAATTTAGCGCAAGAACTCTGTCCAGGCTAAGCCGATCGCAAAGGGGGGGCATACAAGCCGAGGATTACGCGCTCAGCTTTTCGATTTCGGCGTCGGACACATCGAAATTGGCATAAACATTCTGCACGTCGTCGTTATCTTCCAGGGCATTGAGCAGTTTAAACAGGGTCGCCGCCGCGTCGCCGCTGATCTCCACCGTATTTTGCGGCCGCCATATGATTTTGGCGCTTTGCGGTGCATCAAATTGCGCCGCCATGGCGGTATTGACCTGGTGCAGCGAGGACGGGTCGCAATAAATCTCGTGACCCTCGTCGGAAAACACGCAATCGTCGACCCCAGCCTCTATCGCCGCGTCCAAAATACGATCGGCATCGGCCACATCTGCCGGATATTGGAGCCATCCCACCCGATCGAACATGAAAGACACGCTGCCGGTTTCGCCCAAATTACCGCCGTTTTTAGTGAAAGTAGCGCGCACTTCACCGGCCGTGCGGTTCTTATTATCGGTCATGGCCTCAACGATGATACCGACGCCGCCCGGTCCAAAACCTTCGTAACGAATTTCCTCATAACTTTCGCCTTCGCCGCCTTGGCTCTTCTTGATGGCCCGTTCAATATTGTCTTTCGGCATGTTGTTGGCGCGCGCTTCTTGGATGGCCAAGCGTAACCGGGGATTCTGATCCGGGTCGGGCGCACCCAGTTTGGCGGCGACGGTGATTTCCTTCGACAGTTTGGAGAAAACCTTGGACCGCTTTTTATCTTGGGCACCCTTGCGGTACATAATGTTCTTGAATTTAGAGTGGCCAGCCATAAAGCCTCCGAAAACAGTCAGATTCCCCACTACCCAAACCGGCATGCCGACCTCGAGCGGGCCGCCCGTCACCAAGAAAATCCGGCGCGCCGATACCCAACATGATTAATCACGTCGCCCATCGACTTTCAAGATCGGCCCCCGCGTTAACCTTCAATCCCCGCATGATGGCCGCTCCTATAGGTTTTTCAAGGGTCACCGAACATTAACGATGATTTCGGGTTTTTTGGTGGCACGGACAATGCTAAGATCACGGGTGAGGAGAGATCTGCCAAAGAAGTGGATCACAAGGGACGACGGAACGTGAAACAGATAGAAGAACGCGCGACCGACGCCGCCGTCATGGCACTCAATCGCGCAATCGATTCCATGACTGAAGCAAGCGCAGGTCTGCCCTGCAAGAGTGCGGCGTGCTTGTTGCGACTTTATGCGGATCAGATGGCTGACACGTCTTTGACCATTGCCCGATGGATGTCTCTGTCTCCGGATGGTTCGGACTTCCTGCCGATGCATAACCGTCGACTGACCCAATAAGTCGTGGCGCTTTAATCTAGAGCATTTTCGAGCGAAGTGGACACCGGTTCGCGTTAAGAAAATGCGACCAAACAAGGACTTAGAGCGTTTTCGCGATTCTGTTAAGTTCGGAAACGCTCTAAGGTGTCCGGCTGTTACCCGCCTTAGGGTCAGGTTTTGATGGAATCAAAACCTGACCCTAAGTTGTTGTTTTATCGTGTTTCCGGACGGAAAACCGGGTCCACTTTTCCTGGAAACACTCTAAACAAGTAAAGCCCCAAGTCCCGGCCCGGAAATGCCGTTAAAGACGGGGCTTGTATTGTGACAAGCGACCGCCGATACGCACCGGTTCGATCCGCTGAGCGAGACCGTCATCGGACGTCTCGACAAAGGTGCCGCACAAAGTGGCCTCGCCCGCGGCCGGTGTCAGGCGGCCGGTCGGTATGCCTTGAGCAAATCGCATCAGGGGCACTGACTTTTCCATACCGATGACGGAATCATAATCGCCGCACATGCCGGCATCGGATTGATAGGCCGTGCCGTTGAACAGAATTTGCCCATCGGCGGTCGGAATATGAGTATGGGACCCGACCACCAGGCTGGCCTGGCCGTCAACCATTTGGCCCATGGACATTTTCTCGGACGTGGCTTCGGCGTGAATGTCGATCACGATGGCGTCCGCCGCCTCACCCAAAGGGTAAGCTTCTAAAACATCGGCCACGGCGGCGGCGGGATCGTCTACCGGTTCCATGAAAAGCTGTCCCATCACATTGATGACCAACACATGACGGCCCTCGGGTGCGGCATAGAGCCCCATACCGCGACCCGGCGCCTTGCCCCTGAAATTGATCGGGCGCAGAAGCCGGTCTTCGAGATCGATGTAGTCGACGATTTCTCTTTGACTCCAAATGTGATTGCCCGAGGTCAAAACATCGATACCAACGCCGAAGAAATCGCGGCAGATTTCTTCGGTCACACCGAATCCACCCGCTGCGTTTTCACAATTGGCAATAATGAAATCGAGGGCGAGCTCTTTCCGCAATGGCGGGACATGCTCAAAAACAGCTTGACGGCCGGCGCGACCGACAATGTCACCGAGAAACAACAATCTCATATCTTCCCGGTCCCCCTTCGGACGGCCTCGGCCGGTGTGACAATCCAATCCAATGGTTCGTCATATTGGTCATGGGGCACGTTTTCGACCTCCTGCACCGCAAAAGCATAGCCCACTGCCAGTACGGTTCCCTGCCGCCGCAAATAGGACAGGGTTTTATCATAAAAGCCAGCGCCGTAGCCAAGCCGATATCCCCGTCGATCGAACGCCAGCAACGGCACAATCACCACATCAGGCCGAAATGCCGCCGCATCATCTGCCGGTTCCGGAATATGGTGCCGCCCGGTTTTCAAAATATCGCCGGGCCGCCATTGCCTGAAGATTAGATGCTGTGATGCCGAATCCACCACGGGCAATACGCAAGTCCGCCCGCTCTCGCAAGCCCGCGCCAAAAGCGGCCGACAATCGAGTTCCGTTTGATGGGGCCAATAGCCGGCAATCACGGCCCGACTGGCGGGCACCACAGACCGGAAGAAAACCTCCGCAGCGTCCCGCGATGCCCCATTTTGATCGGCCGCCGCTGTTTGGCGGCGGCTCTTGGCAAGGGCGCGTTGCCGGTTTTTTCGGGTATTAATGTCGTGATGAGGATGGATCATAAGGTTTGGGCCAAAAGGCGCGGCGCCACGTGAACCGTCGGAGTTGGAAGCCCCAATAGAACCTGGCTAACCAGGTGGGCGCCGTGTGCCTAAGACCACGGCCCTAAGCAGGGACAGCTCCCTATGAGAATTAAGGTCCCTGGGAAATCGTCTCCTAACGAACTCGGCAGCTACCGCTCCGGTGAATCTAGAATGCCCAGGGTTTTTCGGCAATGTGAAAAAAGCGCCGCACGAGGCAGGGGATTTTGTCGGTAATACGGAAAATCGCTATTTTGTCGCCGTCTCCAGCCGATCGGACATGTCTTCGATCCGTTTGGCCGCGTTCTCCAGGATGTCGGCCACCTTTCCTTCCACACTATTGGATTTACGCGCCGTTTCGGACTGTGTCGATTTCAGCTCGGCGACATCCTTATCAAGCTGCTCGACGCGGCCGACCATGTCGGACAGCTCATCGGCGACGAGCAAGCTCGCCATCAGCAAGAGCCGCGCATCGCCCACCTGGCCGACCGATGTGGACAGTTCAGCCACATGATTGTCGATATATTGAGCCAGCTCGGCAACATGATCTTCTTGGCCATCATCACATGCCACCGTGTAATTTCGATTATTCACCGTAACGGAGACTTGTCCCATGAAAATGCCTCCCTAGGGTCTTTCCGGTTTGATGGAATCAAAACCTGACCCTAAATTGTTGTTTTATCGTGTTTCCGGACGGAAAACCGGGTCCACTTTTCCTGGAAACACTCTAATGTTCCAGCACGGCGCGAATGTCGCGGATCGCCGAATCCAGGCGCAACGCCACCTCATCCGTTACCCCTTCCAGCGCCTTGGTTTCCACCTTTATGCCGTCCAGTTCTTGCCCAAGCCGAGCGCGGTCTTGGCGCAGAGCGGCCAATTCCTGCTCCAAATTGTCGATCGCTCTGGTCCGCTGCAATCGCCGGTTGGCCGTGGCTTCCAGACGATCAAGCGCTTTGGAAAACCGCTCCATACATTCATCCAGTCTGCTCATAGCCCCGTGCCTATTCTGTTCGACCGCTACACGTTTCGGACACAAAGCCGCATCGTCTGCCGAAAATAAGATCTCGCACTTTACGCTTGCCTATCACGCTTGCCCATAGAGACAACAATCCGCCCCGTGAGGAAACGGGGCGGTTCACCACACCCCCGATCATTATGGCCAAACAAAATAGGCCCCGTGTGAATGACGGTCAATGTTGAACGGCGGCCGGCGCCATTTCCGATGCCTAATGGCGCCATTTTCGATGCCTGACGGCGCCGTCACGGACTTGACGAAACCAGGGGCCGCGGTCATTGTGGCGCCACTTTTCAACATCCCAAAGCAGCTCCGATCCTCAAGGGCACGCGGCGCATCAGCCCAGGCCAAACCATGACAGTCTCTTACACCAAAATGGCGAACGCTATTCGAGCACTCGCTATGGACGCCGTGCAAAAGGCCAATAGCGGTCATCCCGGCATGCCCATGGGCATGGCCGACGTGGCCACTCAACTGTTTAGCCGCCATGCCAAATTTTACCCGAAGGATCCGGATTGGCCCGATCGCGATCGCTTTGTGCTGTCGGCCGGACATGGATCCATGTTGCTCTATTCGGTGCTTCATCTGCTTGGTTATGGGGACATGACCATGGACGAAATCCGGAATTTTCGTCAGTGGGCAAGCCGCACGCCCGGTCACCCTGAATTCGGGGCCGCGTCAGGCATCGAAGCAACCACCGGACCCTTAGGGCAAGGCATGGCGATTGCTGTCGGCATGGCGTTGGCGGAGCGCTTGCTGGCCGCGCGCTTCGGTTCGGACCTGGTGGACCATCACACTTATGTCATCGCCAGCGATGGCGATCTCATGGAAGGCATCAGTCATGAAGCCATTAGCTTTGCCGGTCATCTGAGGCTGGCAAAGCTCGTGATACTGTTCGACGACAATAGTATATCGATCGACGGTGCCACCGGTTTGACCGAGTCGACCGACCAAATCGGACGGTTTAAGGCGGCGGGTTGGCATGCGGAAAAGGTCGACGGCCATGACCCGGAGGCTATTTCGCAGGCCATTGACCGGGCCCGGCAAAACCATAAGCCGTCGCTCATCGCATGCCGCACCATCATCGGATACGGCGCACCCCATAAGGCCGGTACCGCCGCAACCCATGGCGCCCCGCTCGGCGAAGACGAAATTGCCGGGGCGCGAATCGAACTCGGTTGGGATTACGCGCCCTTTGAAATTCCCAACGACGTTGTTTCAGCCTGGCGCGCGGCGGGCCTTAGAAGCGAACAATCCTATGGTAACTGGCAAGATCGATTTGCCGCTCTGAGCAACGATCAACAAAAAGAATTCAAACGGGTAATGGCGGGCGATTTACCCTCCGGCTTCGCGGACGCTATGCAAGACTTGCGTAAAAGACTTGCGGACGATCCGCCGCAAGTGGCGACACGCAAAGCATCGGAAATCGCTCTTGAAGTGATCAACGATGCAATTCCAGAAACCGTGGGCGGCTCGGCTGATCTGACAGGCTCGAATAATACCCGGACAAAAGATCTTAAAGAAATTGCCCCCGGCGAATTCAATGGCCGCTTCATTCACTATGGCGTGCGGGAACACGGCATGGCGGGGATTATGAACGGCATGGCCCGTCATGGCGGTATCATTCCCTATAGCGGTACGTTCTTGGTGTTTGCCGATTATTGTCGGCCGTCGATCCGCTTGGCTGCGTTGATGAAGCAACGTGTCATTTACGTCATGACACATGACTCGATCGGCCTGGGTGAAGATGGGCCGACCCATCAACCGATCGAGCATCTGGCAAGTTTGCGCGCGATCCCAAACCTCAACGTATTTCGCCCGGCCGACGCAATGGAAACGGCAGAGTGCTGGGAGCTTGCTCTTGGCGCAAAACAAACACCGAGCGTGATTGCCCTGACGCGCCAAACTTTGACACCGGTTCGCCGTCAATTTACCGAAGAAAACCTGTGCGCCCGGGGCGCGTATGAACTTATAGCGGCAGAAGGCACCGCACGTGTCACCATCATTGCGACCGGGTCGGAAGTTGGTATCGCTGTGGCGGCACGTGACATTCTGCAGGCCGACGGAATTGGCACCAGAATTGTATCTATGCCAAGCTGGGAATTGTTCGATCGGCAATCACACGACTATCGTTCTCAAGTGCTTGGTCATGGGCAAATCCGTATCGCCGTCGAAGCGGCGATCGGACAAGGTTGGGAAAAATATATCGGAAGTGACGGTATTTTCATTGGATTGAGTGATTTTGGCGCCAGCGCACCTTACAAACAATTGTATGAACGGTTTTCGGTGACTCCGGAGGCGGTGGCGAAAGCCGCGCAATCAAAACTTTAAAAATGTGATGTGCACGAGCCCGTGCATAGCAAATAAGTGTGTCCGAGGAAAGGAAAGGAATGGCAGTTCGTGTCGCGATCAATGGGTTCGGCCGCATTGGCCGTCTGGTATTGAGAGGCATCGTGGAAAGCGGCCGGGATGACATCGTCGTCGTCGCGATCAACGACTTGGGGTCGATCGAAGCCAATGCCCATTTGTTGAAATATGATTCCGTTCATGGCGTGTTTCCCGCCGATGTCAAAACCACAAAGAACGGGATCCGTGTGGGCGGCGCCTTCATCAGCGTAACGGCTGAGCGTGATCCGACAAAATTACCTTGGAAGAAACAGGACGTTGACATCGCGCTCGAATGTACCGGTCTTTTTGCCAGTAAGGAGAAAGCGTCGGCTCATCTCGACGCCGGTGCCAAACGTGTTCTGATCTCAGCCCCGGCGCCGGGCGCCGATCTGACGGTGGTTTACGGCATCAATCACAATAAGCTGCGCAAAAGTCATAAAGTGGTGTCCAACGCGTCGTGCACGACCAATTGTTTGGCGCCCGTTGCCGCAATATTGCACAAAACGGTGGGCATCGAACGGGGCTATATGACCACCGTGCACGCTTATACCGGTGACCAGCCGCTGCTTGATACCC
Source organism: Alphaproteobacteria bacterium (assembly GCA_004356335.1). Taxonomy (GTDB): domain Bacteria; phylum Pseudomonadota; class Alphaproteobacteria; order SMXP01; family SMXP01; genus SMXP01. The sequence continues at coordinate 12,266 of SMXP01000017.1, forward strand.
TGCATAAAGACCTGCGCCGTGCGCGGGCGGGCGCTTCGAACATAATTCCCACCTCCACCGGGGCCGCGCGGGCGGTCGGATTGGTGCTGCCGGAGCTCGCCGGCAAGCTGGACGGCAGCGCCGTTCGGGTGCCAACGCCCAACGTGTCGATGATCGACCTGGTATTTACGCCCTCAAAGAAAACCTCGGTGGAGCAAGTGAATGACGCCATGGTAAAGGCATCCAAAGGCAAGCTAAAAGGCATCCTCATCACCTGCGACGAACCCTTGGTATCGACTGACTTCAATCACAATCCGGCATCCTCAATATTCGACTTGAACCAAACACAGGTGGTAGGCGGCAGACTCGTCCGTATACTGAGCTGGTATGATAACGAATGGGGTTTTGCCAACCGAATGGCGGATACGGCTGTCGCAATGGGTAAGATGACGTAGCCAATTGGTCAAATGAGCGCTTACAAAACACTGGACGATTTAGGAACGATCCGCGGCCAACGGGCGCTGGTGCGTGTCGACTTCAATCTCCCGGTCATTGATGGCAAGGTGACGGATACGACGCGCATCGAACGCGCGGCGCCGACCGTCCGCGAACTTACCGGGCGGGGTGCCCGTGTGATCTTGATGTCGCACAGAGGCCGGCCCAAGGGCAAGGTGGATCCGGCGCTCACTCTGGAACACATTCTTCCTGCCGTTTCGGCCATACTTAGTCCGGTAGGTTTTGCGTCTGACTGCATCGGCCAAGAAACACTTAAAATCGTCGAGAAGCTTAATGACGGCGACATTTTGCTGCTCGAAAATACGCGTTTCCATAGGGGCGAAGAAGATAACGATCCGAGCTTCGCCAAGGCCCTGGCTGCCCTCGGCGATTTTTACGTGAACGATGCGTTTTCCGTGGCTCACCGCGCAAACAGCAGTACCGAGGCCATCGCTCATTTGTTACCGAGTTATGCCGGCCGTGCTATGGCAGCGGAACTCAGCGGCCTCGCGCGGGCACTCGATCAACCGGAGCGGCCGCTGGTCGCCCTGGTCGGTGGCGCCAAAGTGTCCAGCAAGATCGATTTGTTGAATAATCTGGTGACCAAGGCCGACGCTCTAGTGATCGGCGGCGGCATGGCAAACACCTTCTTGGCGGCCTTAGGCCATGATGTCGGCGCATCCTTGTGCGAGCACGATCTGAGCGAGGTAGCGCTAGAAATCGCGACCCACGCTCAAGATATCGGATGCGACATCCTATTGCCGACAGATGTTGTGGTGGCCGAAACACTCGAACAAAACGTGCCGGCGCAAACCATCCCGCTTTCCGAGATCGCCGCCTCGGATAAGATATTCGACGTCGGCCCACAAACCATTGCGCTGATTTCGCAAAGACTGGAGCGCGCCAAAACCGTCATTTGGAATGGTCCTTTGGGCGCGTTTGAAGTGCAGCCATTCGACGCCGGCACCTGTGCGGTGGCGCGTCATGTCGCTATGTTGACGCAAGCCGGACGGGTGGTCTCCGTTGCCGGCGGCGGCGATACGGTGGCCGCTCTTAATCATGCCGGCGTTGGCCACCAGTTTTCATATATATCCACGGCCGGTGGGGCGTTTCTTGAATGGCTTGAGGGCAACACGCTCCCTGCCGTAAAAGCATTAGAAGAAAGTGAATAAACCAACCTCCGGCGCGCGGCGTCAAAACAGAACAGGTCGAGAGGAAGACAAGATGAGCCAACAACTTCAGAATATGGCCCAGACCATCGTTATGCCGGGCAAAGGCATTTTGGCGGCCGATGAGAGCACGGGCACCATCAAGAAGCGATTTGATTCCATTGGCGCGGAATGCACCGAGCAAACCCGCCGTGATTACCGGGAGATGCTGTTTCGCACAACGGAAACGTTTAGCCATAATATCAGCGGCATCATTTTGTTCGATGAAACCATCCGGCAAAACGCGGCGGACGGCACGCCTTTGGTCAAGCTGATTCAAGATGCCGGCGCTATCCCCGGCATCAAAGTGGACACCGGGGCCAAGGCTTTGGCCGGCGCCCCCGGTGAAAAGGTGACCGAAGGTCTGGACGGATTGCGCGAACGACTGGCCGCGTATTACGACATGGGCGCGCGCTTTGCCAAATGGCGCGCCGTGATCGATATCGCTCGGAGTGGCCACCGTCGGCTGCCCAGCGCTTACTGCATCAAAGCCAATGCCCACGCCTTGGCGCGCTATGCCGCGTTGTGTCAGGAAGCGAAACTGGTGCCGATTGTCGAACCGGAAGTGCTGATGGATGGCGATCATGACATCGATCGATGTTGTCAAGTGACCGAGGCCGTTCTAAATGCGCTGTTTGACGAACTCTATGATCAGCGGGTGGCGCTCGAAGGCATTCTGCTTAAGCCCAATATGATTTTATCGGGCAAGTTGTGCGCCAGCCAAGCCGGCGCCCATGAGGTGGCCGAGAAAACACTGCAGTGCTTCGCCCGAACCGTGCCGGCCGCAATGCCCGGAATTATCTTCCTATCGGGCGGCCAATCGGATGAACAGGCAACGGCACATCTTAACGCCATCAATCAGGTCAAGTCGGCCGCGGGCCCGCGCTATCCTTGGTCGTTAAGTTTCTCCTATGGCCGGGCCTTGCAAGCCGCACCGCTCAAGGCCTGGGGCGGCAACAACAACAATATCCGGTCGGCGCAAGCCGCCTTTGCACACCGCGCGCGCATGAATGGCTTGGCGACCAAGGGCCAATGGGCGCCCGAACTCGAAAATCAAGCGGCTTAATGCGCTGTGCACAACCCCATCATGGGCTAGGGTCTTTCCGGTTTTGATGGAATCAAAACCTGACCCTAAGTTGTTGTTTTATCGTGTTTCCGAACGGAAAACCGGTGGCCACTTTTCCTGGAAACACTCTAATATAAAGTCATCATGACCCAGCGTTGCCGCCTTTATCTGATCACGCCGCCCCGTATCGATCTGGAGGAATTCACGCCCCATTATCGGGCCGCCCTGGACGGTGGCGAAGTGGCTTGTGTGCAACTTCGATTGAAGGAGACCAGCGAGTCGGATATTCGAATGGCCGCCGCCGTCATGATTCCTCTGGCCCACGAGCGAGGCATCTCGTTTTTTATCAACGATCGGCCTGATTTGGCGGTCGCACTGGGGGCCGACGGCGTTCACATCGGACAGGGCGACCGGTCCTATGAAGAGGCAAGACAGATCGTGGGCGACGAGCGCATGGTTGGCGTAACCTGTCATAATTCGCGCCATCTCGCCATGGTCGCCGGCGAATCCGGGGCGGATTATGTGGCTTTCGGCGCGTTTTACCCAACCCGGACAAAAACGCCCAAAACCCAAGCGGATCCTGAAATCGTGACCTGGTGGAGCGAACTTTTTGAGCTCCCTAGTGTTGCCATAGGGGGGATCACGGTGGACAATTGCGCCGAGCTGGTCAAAGCGGGCACCAATTTCCTGGCCGTGTCATCGGGCGTTTGGGATCACTCCGACGGGTCGGCCAAGGCAGTGGCGCTATTTAATGAACGGTTCGATGAGTACGCCCTTTAAACACCGGCACCGGTTTTTCACGATTCTTGTTGGTCTCGCCGGTTTACTTATGTGCGGTCTTGCCACCGTGTCCCAGGCGCAAAGCAATACGGCGGATGAACTCGCGGCATTCGAGCAGGCCTTGGCGGCCTATGGCGAGCAGGATTACGACAACGCCTTTGCTCTTTTTCGTGGTCTGGCCGCCGCGGGCGATGCCGATGCTCAGACTTATGTGGCGCTCATGTATGCGGAAGGCCAAGGCGTCGATAAAGATATGGGATTGGCGCTTGAATGGTACGACAGGGCGGCCGAACAAGATCACCCGGATGCACAATACGCCCTCGGCTTCATGGCTCAAAAGGGCGCGGAGATTCCAAGAGACCTTGAAACCGCCGCAAAATGGTATCGGCGTGCGGCAGGAAACGGCCATGTGGATGGGCAATTCGAGCTCGCTTTGCTTTATGCGGATGGCCAAGGCGTGCCGCAAAACGATATCGAAGCAGCCCGTTGGTTCACTGAAGCCGCCGAACAAAGGCATATACATGCACAAAACAATCTAGCGATTTTCTATTTGAATGGTCGTGGTCTAGCGAAGGATGAAAAACAAGCGGCTCATTGGTTCGAAGAGGCGGCCAAGCAGGGTCATGTCGATGCGCAATACAATCTTGCTCTGATGTATGACACCGGAATTGGGGTCGAAGCCGATGGGGAAACCGCAGCCCAGTGGTATCGGCGCGCCGCCGAAGCGGGTCTTACCCAGGCGCAAATCGCTATGGGATTGTTGGCCTATGAAGGCAAGGGAATGGAAAAGTCCGCCGAAACTGCCGCCCAATGGTTTCTCATTGCCGCCGAGCAAGGCAGCGGACAAGCTCAGTATCTTCTGAGCGTATTGGCGTCCGAAGGCAACGGCTTTCAAAAGGATCCCGTCGAGGCCTATAAATGGTTGACCTTGGCGAAGGCGCGTGGCGTGACGCAAGACGCATTCGAGCGCAAACTCTTGGGCATGCTCAGCGAACGGCAAATGAAAAAAGGGCGAAAGCGTGCCAAACAATGGCAAGAAGATCACAAGCGCTGATTAATCGAACCTTGAGCGCATTCAAGAAAAGTGGGCACCGGTTTTCCGTCCGAATGCGCGACAAAACAAAGACTCAGAGCGCATTTGAAACGATCCGTAAGCTGGGCGATCAAAGCTGCGCTCACATTCCATGTTCGGCCATTGCCAGCCCAGGGTCAACTTGGTAGGGTCCGCCCCGCATTCGGTAGCCTCGCCGGTATCAATGGGTTCTAGAGCATTTCCAAGATTAATTGACTCATGAAAATTCTCTAGATTCCCAGTTTGGTCGCGTTTTCGGACGGAAAGCCGGGTCCACTTTTCCTGAAAACGCTCTAGATTCCCAGTTTGGTCGCGTTTTCGGACGGAAAATCGGGTCCACTTTTCCTGAAAACGCTCTAGTTTCAAGGTTGTAGCGATGAAGATCAACGGAAATGAGATCCGCCACGGGAATATCATTCAGCATAAAGACAGTCTCTGGGTCGCGGTCAAAACACAACATGTAAAACCCGGCAAAGGCGGTGCTTATGCGCAAGTCGAGCTCAAAAATCTATTGGATGGCTCTAAATTGAATGAACGTTTCCGAGCTTCGCAATCCGTTGAACGCGTGCGCCTCGAACAAAAGAAATATCAGTTTCTTTATGAATCGAGCGACTTTCTTACCTTCATGGATACTGAAACATACGAGCAAATCGAATTCAATCGCGATTTCCTGGGCGATAGAACCGCGTTTTTGCAGGATGGCATGGAAGTCACCGTCGAATCTTATGAGGGAAAACTCATTAGAATTGAGCTACCCGATCAGGTAACGCTTGAGATTGTCGAAACGGAACCCACCATGAAAGGGCAAACGGCAACAGCTTCCTATAAACCGGCGATTCTTGAAAATGGTTTGCGGGTGATGGTGCCGCCCTTCGTCGGATCCGGCGAGAAAATTATTGTTAGCACCGACGACGTGACGTATGTGCGCCGCGCCGATTAAATTATATATCTCAAAGAAATTTTATGGCCCTGCAATCGGCAACCATCAACGTTATGACCGCCGCCGCGCGCAAAGCTGCGCGTGGCCTGCTTCGTGATTTTGGCGAAGTCGAGAATCTTCAGGTTTCCAAAAAGGGGCCCGGCAATTTCGTAACGGCCGCCGACATAAAGGCTGAAGAAGTATTGCGCGAACAGCTTGAGCGCGCGCGTCCGGCTTACAGCTTTCTTTTGGAAGAAGCCGGTCATATTGAAGGATCGGACAAAACCCACCGTTGGATTGTCGACCCACTCGACGGCACAACGAATTTCCTCCATGGATTACCCCACTTCGCCATATCGATCGCACTTGAACGGGAAGGTCAATTGGTTGCCGGCGTTGTCTACGATCCGGTCAAGGATGAAATGTTTTGGGCGGAGAAAGGCAAAGGCGCCTTCCTTTATGATCGCCGATTGCGGGTAGCCGCGCGCCACGACTTGCAGAATTGCTTGGTTGCCACCGGCATTCCCTATACCGGGCGGCCCGGACGCGACGTGTTTTATCGCGAATTGCAGATCGTCACCGACGCAGTGGCCGGCATCCGCCGCTCTGGGGCCGCGGCGTTGGATCTCGCTTATGTGGCTGCCGGCCGTTATGATGCTTTTTGGGAGCGGGATTTGAACCCGTGGGACATTGCTGCAGGTATCGTGTTGGTGCGCGAAGCGGGCGGTATTGTCGGACAGATTGGCGGGGCCGCAATAACACTCGATGCGCCAAGCATTGTGGCATCGAGTGAAGCCTTATTCGACCCTATTGCCAAAAAGTTGGCTCAAGCTTGAAATACGGCCATGGCAAACCAGCGCGGACACATCGCCGGCGCCGTGTTGATCGGAATGGTCCTCGCCATCTTGCCGGCACGGGCACAGGACACCGACGACAATGCCGCCGAGATCCATATGGAAGCGCTGGTGGTTAGGCAAAAAGCCGCACCGGTAACACCGCCGCCGGCCGTCTTGTCGGCCATCAATCCACCGTCCCTGTTACCCAAAGTAGAGCCCAATGCCACACTTTTCTTTGTCGGCACGGGCGAGCGGCTGACCGACGATTCCTGGTTGGTTTTGCAATCCATGACCGAAAGCTTGACCGAAAGACCGGTTAGAATTGCGTTGCAGGCCTATGGCGGCACGCCGGGCACTGATGTAGCGGATGCCCGCCGCATTGCTTTGCGGCGCGGCGTTGCCGTGCGCCGCTACTTCCTGGAACAGGGCATTGCCGAAGCCCGCATCATGTTGCGCGTCAAGGGTATTGCGCAAACCGATACCCCCGGCCATAGGATCGACCTTTTTCTTGCCACAGAGTAAGTTAAGATATGCGCCTCGACGACCATGAAGACTGTTTAGCTGACAGGCATGAGGGCATAAGTCTTGCAGCAAACGGACAAAAGGAGGGGCGCATTTCAGCGTGTTCGGTACGTTTTGGCAAGAAATCATGACCACCGTCGGGCTTATGCGTAGAAGGATATGGCCTCGGATCGCAACGTCTTAACCATACGCCAACCCAGCCGGTATGTTCTCCGCATGCTGGGCTTCCTCGCATTGGTCAGCCTCATCATCTGGTTGATACGCGAGCCTTTGCTGGATGCGATTTCTGCAAACCCGCCCCTGAATATAGGTATCATCGCCGTGTTGGGGCTTGGTGTTCTTTACACATTTGGTCAGATTTTGAGTCTCCGGCCGGAGATCAAGTGGCTCAACAAATTTCGCATGAGCGATCCCGGGGGGCGGCCTTTGAGGAGACCCGTTCTGCTCCGCTCCATGGCGCGGCTTTTCGGAGATGATCCTCAGGGCGTGAGGCTGACACCCTCTTTGACCCGATCGATTCTCGATTCGATCGGATCGCGGCTTGATGAATCGCGAGACATTTCACGCTATTTGGTTGGCCTACTGATCTTCTTAGGGCTGTTAGGGACCTTTTGGGGCTTACTGCAAACGGTCAGTGCGGTGGGCGATACTATTCGATCCCTTTCCGTTGGCGTTGGTCCCATCGAGGACAGTTTCGAAGAATTGAGATCCGGATTGGAGGCGCCCCTCGATGGCATGGGTACGGCGTTTTCTTCTTCTCTTATCGGTCTCGCCGGATCTCTAATTCTGGGATTTCTCGACATCCAAATGACTCAGGCGCAGAACCGTTTTTACAATGATATTGAAGAATGGCTATCCGAAAGCACCCAGCTTCAAGGCGGATTCGCGAGCATGGAATATGCCGGCGGACCGAACCTTTCCGGTGACATCGGTAGCGATCCCGAGCGCCTTATCGCCGCGGCTTTCGATGATCTGTCTCGCAGATTATCTCTGCTTACCAAGCATATGCAAACCGAGCAGGAGGTTATGCTGAGTATTGCGGAGAGCCAAGCCAAGTTAATGCCGATATTGGAACGACTTGCGGATCCTGAACAACAATCTCTTCAAAATCAGTACACGGAGGCAATATACGGACATCTGAGAAACTTGGACGCATCGGTCCAACGTTTGATTCAGGACGGCGGCGCCGGCGGCGATGCAAACCTATCCAATCTTAAGAAAGAGATCATGCGGCTAACGCAGGCGATCCAATCTCTTTCCCAAGGTTCGTAATTCCGCCAAGGACTGGAGCAACCCACTCGATGGCACGCAGCGCGACACGGGCACGAGGCGGCAATGCCGATTACTGGCCTGGCTTTGTGGATGCTCTGTCGGCACTTCTGCTCGTCATCATTTTTCTTTTGTCTGTGTTTATGTTGGCTCAGTTTTTCTTAGGTCAAGCGATTGTGGGTCGGGACGAGGCGCTCGCCCGTATGAACGCACAAATTGCCGAGTTGAGCGAAATGTTGGCACTGGAAACGCAAGGCAGTCAGGATTTGCGCCAACAGCTCGAGCACCTCGAAGCCTCCCTATCGCAAACAACCCGGACACTTGCCGAAGCACAAGAACGCGCCGGCTCCGCCGAAGCACGGCTGCAAACCACGGGTCAGTCCTTGGAAGACGAACAGGAGATCTCGGTCGTCGCGCAAAATCAGGCGGCCTTGCTCAATCAACAGATTGCCGCCATGCGCCAGCAATTGGCAGCCCTGCAAGCGGCGCTCGAGGCGTCTGAAGCAAAAGACGAGGAAAGCCAAACGGTGATCGCCAATCTTGGCAAAAGGCTCAATACGGCCCTGGCGCGAAAGGTTCAAGAGCTCTCCCGCTACCGTTCCGAATTTTTTGGCCGATTACGGGAAGTCTTGAGCAATCGCTCCGGCGTTGAAATTGTCGGCGACCGGTTTGTGTTTCAATCGGAAATCCTGTTCGACACGGGTGCGGCGGAGTTGAATGTGTCCGGCCGCCAAGAATTACGCAAACTTGCCGTCGCCCTGCTCGATATTTCGCGGCAAATTCCCCAAGAACTCAATTGGGTATTGAGAATCGACGGACATACCGACGTTCAACCTATTAACTCGCCGGAATTTCCGTCCAATTGGGAACTTTCCTCAGCTCGCGCCATATCCGTGGTCACTTTTCTTCAAGGTGAAGGGGTGCCCGGCAATCGATTGGTCGCTGCCGGTTTCGGCCAATACCAGCCGCTCGATCCGCGCGAAACTTTCGACGCCTATACCCGCAATCGTCGCATCGAACTCAAGCTTACGGAACGGTAAAACCGCGCTGTTGCGGTTTATTGGGCGGCAACCGGCGACGGCTCACCACCGACGTTAGGCCGGAATTGCAGACTTGCCAGATGGGCATAAAGTCCACCTTTGGCCGATAGTTCTTGATGTGTTCCCATGTCGACCACGCGGCCCTGATCCATAACGATGATACGGTCGGCCTCGACCACCGTTGCCAGGCGATGGGCGATGACCAATGTGGTCCGGCCCTTCATAATGTGCTCGAGAGCCTCCTGCACGAGGCGCTCGCTTTCCGCATCCAACGCACTGGTCGCTTCGTCGAGCAAGAGTATGGGTGCATTGCGTAAAACGGCGCGCGCGATGGCAATTCTTTGCCGCTGGCCACCGGACAGCATCAATCCTCTTTCGCCCAATTCCGTGTCGTAGCCCTTCGGCAGTTTTTCGATAAATTCATGGGCGAGAGCGACAACCGCCGCTTCCTTGACTTCAGCGTCGCTGGCCTCGGGCCGTCCGTATCGGATGTTATCGATCAAGGGTCCTGAAAAGATCACCGGATCCTGTTGCACAACACTAATCCGTGTGCGTACTTCTTGTGGTATGGCTTGGGTAATATCGACGCCGTCCATGAAAATGGCGCCCTCTTGCGGCTCGTAAAATCGAAGGAGTAATTGAAAGACGGTTGTCTTTCCTGCCCCTGAGGGCCCAACCAGGGCCACTCTCTCGCCCGGTTCCACGGCAATCGAATAATTATTGAGGGCCGCCACTTCGGGACGTGTGGGATAGGCAAACGTGACATTGTCAAAGCGAACCCGCCCTATGGGCTCCGGCATAGCAATCGGATTGGCCGGTGCTTTAATCTGAGGCTCGACCGCCAGCAGCTCCATCAAGCGTTCGGCAGCACCGGCGGCCCGTTGAATCTCCGACCAGACCTCGCTCAAAGACCCCGCGCTCATGGCCAGCATCATCGCATAGCCGATAAACTGGAACAGCTCGCCGCCGGTCATTTCATTGGCAAACATGGCTCGCGCGCCCAGCCACACGATAAACAACATGCCGTTCAACACCAGAAAATAGACAATCATAGAAAGCACCGAGCGGGCTTGAATGCGCTTCAAAGCCACCAGGAAGGCGGATTCCACGGCCTCGCCATATTCCGCGCGGTCGTATTCCTCATGTGTAAACGCCTGCACGGTTTGAATGGCGCCCAGACTCTCCCCGGCAAAGGCGCTGGTATCGGCCACTCGGTCTTGGCTCGATCGGGACAGGCGCCGCAAGATCCGGCCCAACACAATAATCGGACCGATGATCGCCGGTATGATCAACAAGGCGGCACCTGCCAAATTTGGACTTGTCGAAATCAGCAAGACCAACGCCAAAAAGCCCCCCAGCATATTGCGCAAGGCGATGGACACCGTGGAACCGACCACCGTTTGAATGAGGGTGGTGTCCGTGGTCAAACGCGATAAGATTTCACCTGTTTTGGTGATTTCGAAAAAGGCGGGGCTCAACGACGTAATATGATTGTAAACCGCCTTGCGCAAATCTGCGACGACACGTTCGCCCAACCGTGTGATGAAATAAAAGCGCGCCGCCGCGGCCGCTGAAAAAATAAGTACCGCGAAGAAAAACCAACCAAAATAGGACACGCCGACCGCCAATGATTCGGCCGAAAATTCATTGTCAATGACGAACCGGGCGATGATCGGCATAGACGAGGTTGCAACCGTGGCTATCAATAAGAAACCCAAGGCCAAGGCGAGCAGTCCCTTATATTGTCGGATAAAAGGCCAAAGCTTGAGCAGCGGTCTCAGTTCACGGCTCTTCTCACGTTGAGCGGCTGCGCGGTTAACGGCTGCGGCATATTCTTCGCCGCTTAAACTTCTGTCGCTCACTGAAGAGACGCTCCTTCACAAGGTTTGGCACGGGGACGGGTTTGGCGTGCGAATGGATTGATTTATAACAGCCTCTAAATAGGCGCTCAATGACCGGTTCTCAAGGCCGCCCGTCCTTGCGCGATGGCTGAGGCCACGCTATAACCCGCCTTCTTGCGCGGCGCCGATGGGCGTACAAATCAACGAGCCAGCCATGAAAAAAGACATTCACCCCGATTATCACACTATTACGGTGCAGTTGACCGATGGGTCAACTTTTGTCACCCGGTCCACCTGGGGATCCGAAGGCGATACCCTTAAGCTCGAGATCGACCCACGAACCCATCCCGCATGGACCGGCGGCGGACAACATCTCATCGATGCGGGTGGCCGCCTGAGCAAATTCAACAAGAAGTATGAAGGCTTTTTGAAGTAGCCGGCGCCATCTGAAAAGCCGCTTGCGGGCCATGACCGGCCCAATCGTGCCAAATCTTATGACCTAAGTTATTGTTTGGTCGCGCATTCGGACGGAAAACCGGTACCCACTTTTCCTGAATGCGCTTTAATCCTGTGTTAATTGGATATTGAATGCCTCTTTGAGACGGGTCCGCTGCCGATTCAGCTCATCGACACGTTGTTGCGGCTGATACAGCTTATCGTCCAAACGGCCCACCCGATCATATAAACTTTGGCTACTGTCGAGCAATTCATTCAACCGCTCGGGCAGGGCTTGGTCGGTGTCCATATCTCGAGAACTGCAGACCTCTTTGGCCCCAAGCCGGTATTTGTCCCGTTGGGTCTCGAAAGGAGTCAATTCGCCCTCTTCGACCGACCGATGCACCAGCAGCCAAGAGGCCACCTGCATAAGCCGGGTGGTCAACCGCATACTTTCCCCGGCATAGACCAACGCCGTATGGCGCGACATATTCTTCGATTCGGTGCGGCCCGGCCCATCCAGATAGGCTGCGGTCTCCTCGACCAAATCCATACCTTCATGAAACAGCCGATCGAACACTGCCGAGGACACAAAATTGGCAACGGTTTTTTCCACCGCCAGCCGCGCCAGTGCGGTGGCCGTTGCTTTCGGTTCCGCAATATCCCTAGGTGGCTGGTTGTTAACCATGAAGTCCATGTCTTTCCCTTTGCGGCAACTTCTTTCTGCCACGATCGGTCGGGCCGAAAAAGCCTGAAAAGCCGGTCGAAGCTGTCACAGACACCCCAACTGGCAGGCTAAACAAATGCGAAAGCTATGCCAATGAGTCCCGGCCCCTCGGTTAACCATTATTACCTGGGTGCCGACGGTTGCGCGGCCGGATGGCCCAGGGAGATTTGGGTATATGAACCCATTAAACCCCCGCTTCGCCCTCCACTTCAAATTCGAGGGGTGTGTTGAAATCAACCGGCTCTTCCGGCTGTTCGGTGCTTTTCGCTGTTTCGATTTCGGTCGAGTCAGCGGTGCCGGTGGTCGCTCGCGCCTGTGCCATGATTGTGTGATCTTTCGGCGTGGGCAACAGGGCGACACCCAGGGCTTTTTTGGCTTCAATTTCGGACAATGTGTCGTCCAAGGCCCTTGATCGCTGGTACATTGTCGGATGGGTAAACCGCCGATCCAGCGAATCCGGGCTCACGGCCGCCATGCGGTGCCAGAAATCGGTGAGGCTGGAGTCGATCAAAAATCCGGCACGGGCAAGATAGTATGCCGCCACATAGTCAGCTTCTCTTTCGTATTCCTGGCTGTATAACAACGAACCCGCTTCGATGCCGGCTCGTTCGAATTCACCGTCCGTATTAATACCGGCGGCGCCAAACAAGAGATCCACCAACAAGCCGCTATATTGACCGGCCAAGATATTCTCTTGCCGTGCCGCCACATGGCCCAGTGTGTTGTGAGCCATCTCATGGGCGATAATCAAAGCCAATTCTTCGTCGCTCTTGACGAAGTCCAGCATGGGCGTGGAGACGAAGATTCTTTTTCCGTCCGCATAGGCGTTGATCTGATCGCTGTCTTCAAGAAAGGCGTCATAGCTGCAGCGTTTCATATTGCGCACACGGAGTGCACCCAAGGCGCCATCACGCGTGAATTCAATATCGACGTAACCTACCCGCTTGGCGTCATTGAGCATGCGACCGAATGATTCCGACCCATTGCCATCGGGATCGATCATCTTGCCGTTTATGGCAACGATTACATCACCGCGCCGCAGACCCGCTTGATAAGCCGGCGCACCCTTAATATCGTAAATCACAGCAGGAAGCTCGACGAGATTGAATTCTCGTACCGCCGCGGCGCGCCAATCGCCGCCAAATGTATTGATATCTGCCGTATAAAGCCCAAGCCACTCCGTGACATCACTGCCGCACAGCTCGGCGTTGGCCGTCATCAATGGCGTAGCCACATTAAAAAGACGTTGTTCTTGCTCGACCCAAGAACGAATAAGAGATGCCTGTTTATTGATTTCTTCCGCCGCTAAAGCCGATCGCTTTGATTGCCAAAATCGGCCATTCGGCGACGCGCAGCTAGCCAGAGATACGAAAACCAAACAAATGCACAAAAAACGATTGGAAAAACTCATTATTACCCCCCAAGTCCTTCCGCTGTAATTAAATTCCTCGACGACTTTGCCGACAAACCATAATGCATACACGCGTCCGCGTGGACCTATTCTAGTGACGTATCGGGGGGCTTGAGTTCGGCTGCAGGCGGCAGCTCTACTTCTTGAAGAATGTTTCCGCGCTCACGCGGCTGCCCTTCTTTGACTTGATCATGTTCTCGCAACGCTTCATTTCGACTTTGAGCTCGGCTATACGTTCCTCAAGCTCTTCGATTGACTTAACGGAAAGATCCTGTCGGGACAAGGGAGGGATTTGTGTTGCACGAGGTTCGAGATCTTCAATATCCATATGACAACCTCCCAAATCCGACTTAAGTTTTGCTAGTTTGCGCTTTGCGCATTCGGCGCGCAAGTAGTCGATTTCACCTTTGAAGACTGGACAATTATGTCTGAAACCATTCCCAAGAAAATGGCCGCCATAGCCATTGAAAAACCCGGCGGCCCTGACGTTCTTGCGCTCAATCAGATTGACGTGCCGACACCCCAAGCGGGAGAAGTCTTGATCAAAGTCGCCGCTGCCGGGGTCAACCGGCCGGATATTTTCCAAAGAATGGGCTTCTACCCGCCGCCGCCCGGCGCACCGGACACGCCGGGATTGGAAATATCCGGTTCCGTCGTGGCGTTAGGCCCAGGCGTGACATCACTCGCCGAGGGCGACAACATATGCGCATTGGTCGCCGGCGGGGGTTATGCGGAATATTGTAGCGCGCCGGCAAGCACCTGCCTGCCCATTCCAAAGAACCTTACAATCATAGAGGCGGCATCACTTCCGGAAACTTTCTTCACCGTTTGGTCGAACGTGTTTGATCGGGCACGGCTTAAATCCGGCGAAAGTTTTTTGGTCCATGGCGGCACCAGTGGCATTGGGATCACGGCCATTCAATTGGCCAAAGCTTTTGGAGCGCGTGTTATCGCCACAGCCGGATCGACCGCCAAATGCGAAAAATGTCTCGAGCTCGGGGCTGACCGGGCGATCCATTATCGCCGGCAAGATTTCCGAGAGGTTGTGAAAAACCAGGAAGGCGGGGTTGATGTCATTCTCGATATGGTGGGCGGCGACTATATCGCGAAGAACATCGACTGCCTGCGGCCCGATGGCCGGCACGTGAGCATTGCCTTTTTGGGCGGATCCAAGGTGACCTTGGATTTTATGCCCATCATGATGAAACGGCTGACCCTGACCGGTTCGACATTGCGGCCAAGGGATAACCATGTCAAAGCAGCCATTGCCAAGTCGCTCCGGGAGCAGGTCTGGCCTTTGTTGGAGCAAAAACGCGTGCGGCCTGTGGTTGATTCGACCTTTTCCTTGGACCAGGCAGGAGCGGCCCATGCCCATATGGAATCGAGCACCCATATGGGCAAGATTGTGCTGACCATCCAGCCGTGAAGGCGCCGGGCCGCACCCTCGCCTCAAAGATTTCAAAATGATGTGGAAAGTCTTATATAGAACACCAGTAGAGCCTCAGGCCAGCGGCTCGTCAGGCCAGGAGGTTCCCGTATTAGGGATGGGGCAAGGCGGGAATCTGGTCATTTCAAGAACATCCGGTGCTGTTGTTCGCACGGGGTTGGCGCGCAATCGCCGCTTCTGGCCCACAGCTTCCGGACGGCATAAAACATAACCAGGGATAACGAGAGGAACCAACATGGCCCAACCCCTCATGCCGAAAGCGACCGCTGTTTGGCTGATCGACAACACATCGCTGACCTTTGAACAGATCGGCGACTTTTGCGGTCTGCACTCCCTGGAGGTAAAAGGTATCGCCGACGGCGATGTCGCCCAAGGTATCAAGGGGCTGGATCCGATTACCACCGGCCAATTGCCGCGCGATCAAATTGACGCGGGGCAACAGGACCCCACCTTCAAACTCACTCTGATCAAGCCGACCCATGACGTGCCTCAGCGCAAGAGCCGACGTGGCCCCCGCTATACGCCTCTGTCGCGCCGCCAAGATCGACCCGATGCCATTTATTGGATGGTTCGCAATCACCCCGAAGTGAGCGACGCCCAAATCGCTAAACTGATCGGTACGACCAAACCGACAATCCAATCGATTCGCGATCGAACCCATTGGAATTCGGCCAACTTGCAACCGGTCGATCCGGTTACACTGGGTCTGAGCACGCAAATCGAACTTGACGAGGTGGTTAGAAAAGCCGCCGAGAAAAAGGCCCGGGTGGAAGCGCAAGCGCGGAAAAAGGCTGAAAAAGCGGGCACACTTCGGCCTCCTGAAGAAACCCTAGCCGATAGCGACACACCGCCGGAGCCGGAAAGTGCCGAAGCCGAAAGCGCTCGTGTCGATCAAGCGGCATCAACCCTTATTCCTGCGCAACCCGCCGACCCAGTCGACTCCGCCCCCGAGGAAACGATTGGGGCGCCGCCATCGTCGGATCAAGCCGCCAAGAAAAGCGATCCCAAATATGACGCGGATTCGGTGTTTGCCGGTCTCAACAAACTGATGGACGACGCGAAAAAGGATGAAACATAAAGGCCCGAGATTAAGGCTGGAGCACGTTCACTTTATTTGGACTCCCTAACGCGCTCTATGTCTTTGTTTTGTCGCCCATTCGGACGGAAAACCGGTGCCCACTTTTCCTGAATGCGCTCTAACGGCCTCAGCCGGGCTCGCCACCTCTTCGGCTTTTCTCGACGGTCAAGTTGAGCGCCAATCGGCCACCATCCGCGTAGATACATTGGCCCGTGATATAGCCGGCATCTTCCGAGGCAAGAAAGGCGGCAATGGATGCAATTTCATCCGCATCGCCGATTCGCCCCAGTGGCGTCCTCGACATAATCAGATCACGGATTTCCGGTTCCGCCGATACGGTTTTCAACAAATCCGTACTGACATTGCCGGGGCCAATGGCATTGACCCTTATGCCATAAGGCGCAAAAGCCAACGCGACAGCCCGCGTCAATTGATTGAGCGCCGCCTTCGATGCCGCAAAGGCTACGGTACTCCCGCTCGCGGTGATCGCATTGATCGAAGACATATTGATAATACTGTAGCCTGACTCGGCCCGCCGCGGTCTGCCATCGGCATCGATTTGTTTGATCATCTGCCTGCCAACGGCCTGTGAGGTAAGAAACGCTCCTTTTAGATTTACCTTCATCACTCGATCAAAGTCGGCCTCTTCAACCTCCAAGAAGGGGCCACCCAACCACACGCCCGCATTATTAATCAGCACATCGACGCGTTCATAGGTGTCGAGCGTCGCGGCAAGCATATTGTGAACGTCAAGTCGCTCACCCACATCGACACGCACGAACAAAGCCTCGCCGCCATTGGCAGTGATTTCTTCCGCCGCTTCGGCGCCGGTGGATTCATCGACTTCGGCAATAATAACCTTAGCCCCTTCCTTTGAAAAACGACGGGCACACGACAAGCCGATGCCGCGACCGGCGCCGGTGATGATGACCACCTTATCTGAAAAGCGCATATAGATTGATCCTAGAGAGTTTTCGAACTTAACAGACTCGCGAAAACGCTCTAAGTCCTTGTTTGGTCGCATTTTCTTAACGCGAACCGGTGTCCACTTCGCTCGAAAATGCTCTAAGTCCTTGTTTGGTCGCATTTTCTTAACGCGAACCGGTGTCCACTTCGCTCGAAAATGCTCTAA
>SMXP01000167.1 GCA_004356335.1 Alphaproteobacteria bacterium
CACGGTCCCGCGTCGTACCTGGAACCAGCGGTTCTATCAAAGCCCAGCTTCGATCACTGATAACAAAACGCTCTTTGCGAATTACAAACCTCCATAAAAGGAAGCTAGAATCACATCTGAAGTAAAAAGGGAATCCTAAATGTCCACAGACCCTAGAGCATTTCCGAGATTAATTGACTCATGAAAATGCTCTAGATTCCTAGTTTGGTCGCGTTTTCGGACGGAAAACCGGGTCCACTTTTCCTGAAAACGCTCTAATTGAACTGTTAAGCTTGTGCGTCGGGGACAAGTTATCTTCTACCGATGCGATTTTGCCATGTGTTTTTCGCTTTTGTGCGCACATTACATGAATTGGATCGTGGAAGCGTGATGGCGGTTGCCTAATCAGCGCATTGCAATGTCAGCTGCGCACCTTCACATAGCTTCCCGGTGCGTCTTCGATCACATCGAGGTGGCGATCGCCCGGCTGGCGTGCCGGCACTTTCTCGCCGGATTTCGCCCCTAGCCAGGTTTCCCAATGGGGCCACCATGAGCCGGGTCGTTCCTCGGCTTCGGCCCACCAAGCGTCGAAGTCGTCCACATCCTTTTTGGCCAACCAAAACTGATATTTTTGGGCATGGGGAGGATTGATCACGCCGGCAATATGCCCTGATCCCGCAACAATGAACTCGGTCGGTCCGGCAAACAGGTTTTTCATTTTGAACACCGATTTGCACGGCGCAATATGATCTTCGCGGCTCGATTGCAAAAACACCGGAATCTTAACTTTAGCCATGTCCAGCCTGACGCCGCCGAGAACCAATTCTCCCTTGGCCAATTTGTTGTGATGGTAAAATTCGCGCAAATAGAACATGTGCAGGCCCTGGGGCATACGCGTCGCGTCGGCGTTCCAATACAGGAGGTCAAATCGGAAGGGTTCTTTGCCCAACAAATAATTGTTCACGACAAAGGACCAAATTAAATCATTGGCACGCAGCATGTTGAATGTTTGCGCCATGTTGGCGCCTTCCAAATAGCCGCCTGCCGCCTCCATCTTTTGTTCGATGGATTGCAATTGTTCGTCGTCGATGAAGACCTTCAAGTCGCCGGCCTCGCTAAAATCGAGCTGAGCCGCAAGGAACGTTGCCGAAGTAATGCGATTGTCCTTTTTTGCCGCCATGTAGGCCAGGGCAGAGCCCAAAAGCGTTCCGCCAACGCAATAACCGATGGTATTAACCTCGTCTTCGCCGGTGGCTTTCTTAACGGCATCGAGAGCCTCGAAAATTCCTTCGTTCAGGTAATCCTCAAAAGTCTTTTTCACCAATTGCCCATCAGGGTTGACCCATGACACCACGAAAACCGTGTAGCCCTTAGCCACGCACCAACGGATAAAGGAATTATCCTCGCGCATATCGAGGATGTAATATTTGTTGATCCAAGGCGGAAAGATAAGCAGGGGACGCCGATAAACCTTGGGCGTGGTTGGCTCGAATTGCAGTAACTGCATTATATGGTTTTGATAGACCACTTTGCCCGGCGCCGTGGCCAAGTTGCGACCGACCTCGAAATATTCCATGTCGGTCTGCTTGATGTTCAGTTGACCGCCGCCCCGGTCAAGATCGTCCAATATGTTGTTGAGACCTCGAACGAGGTTTTCACCGTTTTCATCAATCGTCGCCTGCAGAACTTCGGGGTTGGTCCAAAAGAAATTAGTCGGTGAATAAGCATCGGAAATCTGTTTGGTGAAGAATTCGACCTTATGCTGGGTTCGATCGTCGAGTCCCGCCGTTCGTGAAACCAGGTTCTGCAGCCAATCGGCGGTAATGAGATAGGACTGCTTAATCACGTCAAAGGTTAGGTTTTCGGACCAATCCTGGTGTTTGAACCGTTTGTCTCCGGTGACGGGTTGGGCGGGCGGTTCAGCCTGTTGGCCCATGGCCCGCTGACCGGCATATTGCCAAAGGTCGCCATATCGCCGCCAAAGATCCGCCTGCGCTTTGATCAGACGATCCGGATCCGCCACCAATTGGGTGAGCAGCTTGGCGAAAGCGTCGGCCACATTGAGTGGGTCGGATTCCGTGTGATCCGCGGATTGTTGCTTTTGCATATAAGTGGCCGCCAGTTTGTGACTGGTTTGCCAAACTTTCATCATGTTATTGGCCAATTGCACCGGATCCGGCGCGGATTTTCGTTGGTTGGCGGTGTCGCTCGCGGTTTGGCCCGGGCGCGATTTGTTGTCTTGGGCGGATTTTGCTTTGCGGCCCGACGACCCGTTTTTCTTCGACGGGCCGTTCGCAGCGGTTTTTCTTTTTGTTTCAGAAGATTGTGCGGTTTTCTTTAAGCGCACTTTAGGGGGCGTCCGGCCATTGGCCTTGGCCGCTCCCGATCGGGATTGTCGCGTGTTGCTCATGGGATATTTATTTACCTGCCAGCGCCTTAACGAGGCTTATAATCAAACACGGATAATCGCCCCAGCCTTTTGTGATGAAGGTTAACACGCTTTTCGTGTAGAAAGAGGCAGGCGCGTCGGAAAAATGCGGACAGTCATGGAACAAGAATTATCCCAAGAATTATCTAAGGGGCTTGGCACGGCACGGCGAGGTGTGGCCGCTGCCGCTGTAGCGGTCCTGGTCAGCGCCTGCTCTTCCCTGCCCAGTCCGACAGCTTGGATAGAGGACGGGCGGCTAGACTCCGCCGAACAGGGTGAATTTCGCAGCCTGGCAACCGTACCGGAGCACCCCGAGCAAACCGGCGCCACGGCAAAACAACGGCAACAGCAGGCCGATGAGCGCAGCGACCGCGCTAAATCGCTGGTCTCCGATCGTGACCTTATCCGACACACCCGCGAGATCCTGAGCGACGATGAACCGCCCCCATTGGTCACCGATGAACCGGATCACAGCAGTGATGCCTCGGGTGTGACGACGACGGCCCGCGGATTGGCGTCGTCCGACCGGCCCTATGTGGGCGACGGTGACAACAACAGCGAGGACAACCAAGACCGGTCTCCGAACACCGCCATGGTGTCTTCGGCGCCTGTGTTGACGGCGAAAGTGGCGGCGCTTGATGAAGGCCGACTGCATGATGCCATTTACCTTAGTAAACTCAAGGCATCGGCGTTATCCCAACAAGCGGCTGTGCATCCTGAAACCGCCCAATTTGCATGGTCCTCGGCGCCGCCTTTGCCGGCGCGGGCACTGAAGCTGGCCACCATGTTTAGCGCATTGACCGACACCAATGAAAATTTGCGCAATTCCGTTGCGCCTGCCGGGACCAATTGGCCGGCAGGCCGATTGGTGCGGACGTCAACAGGTTACGAGCAAGGATCACCAATCGGTGCAGCGGTCGGCCCTCAAGATCGATCACGCGATGTGTTACTGGCACGCGCCAATGAGCGCGGGGTGATACGGGCGCAAGATGGGCTGGCACCGAACGCCGACGGCAATAGGCCAAATGCCGAACCGGCCCACGTCATCGCGCAAGTACGCCCTGACATGGCAGACGACACCGGTCTGCGTCCTGTCTCGGCACTTGAAATTCCCGGCATGGTGCGCCAACAACAGTAGCCTGATGCCATCATCCGTGTCGCCAATGGGGTCCCAGTGTCCACTTTTCCTGAATGCGCTCTAAGTCTTTGTTTTGTCGCGCATTCGGACGGAAAACCGGTGTCCACTTTTCCTGAATGCGCTCTGAGCCGCCGCCTGTGCTATGGGGAAGGCTGAGGAGCTTGAACGGATAGGGCCATGAGGGCTGATTTTCATAGAATTCTTCGCCTGCCGCCTTACATTTTTGAAGAGGTCAACAGGCTCAAAGCCGCGGCGCGCGCCCAAGGCCACGATATTATCGATTTCGGCATGGGCAATCCCGATATGCCGACGCCGGAGCACATCACGGCCAAGCTGATCGAGACGGCGCGAAACCCGCGGACCAATCGCTATTCGACGTCGCGTGGCATACCGGGTCTACGGCGGGCAGTGGCCGCCTTTTACGATCGCCGCTTTGGGGTCAAGATCGATCCGGATCGCGAAACCATCGTCACATTGGGATCGAAAGAGGGCTTCGCCAATCTGGCGCAAGCGATAACCGCACCGGGCGATGTCGTGTTGGTGCCAAGCCCGTCCTATCCCATTCATGCCTATGGCTTCATTATCGCGGGCGCGGTGATACAGCATCTTCCCGCGCTCGATCCCGATGCCTTCTTGGCCCATATGGTGGAAACCGCGAAGCAATGTGATCCGGCGCCGTCGGTCATCGTTCTCAACTATCCATCCAATCCAACGGCTTCGGTGGTGGATCTGGCGTTCTACCGCGAGGTGTTGAGATTTGCCGAACGCTACGATCTGATCGTGATCTCTGATCTGGCCTATTGCGAGATCTATTTTGATGGCAATCCACCGCCGTCTCTGTTGCAATTGCCCGGTGCCAAGAACCGGGCGGTCGAGTTCACGTCATTGAGCAAGACATATGCCATGCCGGGATGGCGTATCGGTTTTGCCGTGGGCAATGAGCAATTGATCGCGGCCCTGGCGCGGGTCAAGTCGTATCTCGATTATGGCGCCTACACACCCATTCAAGTGGCGGCCACGGCGGCGCTCAACGGACCTCAAGATTGTGTCGACGAGATTCGCAATATCTACAAATCGCGGCGCGACTGTTTGGTCGAAAGCATGGAACTGGCCGGTTGGACCATACCCAGTCCTTCGGCCTCTATGTTTGCCTGGGCGCCCCTGCCCAAAGAATTCGAGCAAGTTGGTTCGCTCGAATTTTCAAAACTGTTGATACAGCACGCCAAAGTAGCCGTGTCGCCGGGCATCGGCTTCGGTGAGTCCGGCGAGGGATATGTCCGTATTGCTTTGGTCGAAAACGAGCAGCGTATTCGCCAAGCAGCACGCAATGTGAGACGCTTTCTCAATAACGCCGATCAGATCATAAACGCCCAGACCAACAAGCAGGCGGCGGTATCGTGAACGCTCCTTTACGTATTGCCATTGCGGGTCTCGGGACAGTGGGGACCGGTGTCATCAAATTGCTTGATGAATCCGGTGAGCTTATTGCCCAGCGCGGCGGTCGTCCCATTGAGATCGGCGCCGTCAGCGCGCGCAATCGCGACGCCAACCGGGGCGTCCATATCGATCGGTTTAAATGGTGGGACGATGCTCTGGCTCTGGCCGAGGATCCGGATACCGACGTGTTTGTCGAACTGATTGGCGGTGCCGACGGCATTGCTTTGCAAGCGGTAATGGCGGCTTTGCGTTCCGGCAAACACGTTGTGACCGCCAATAAAGCTTTGATCGCTTTGCACGGTGTCGAACTTGCCCGTCTTGCCGAACGACACAAGGTCGCACTGAGATTCGAGGCCGCCGTAGCGGGCGGCGTTCCCATCATCAAGACTCTAAGAGAAGGATTGGTCGCCAACCGCATCAGCCGAATCTATGGCATCTTGAACGGGACCTGTAATTACATCCTGACGAATATGGAAGCGACAGGGCGCGATTTCCATGCGGTCCTGAGCGATGCCCAAGCGCAAGGTTACGCCGAGGCGGATCCCGCATTCGATGTGGGCGGTATTGATACGGCGCATAAGCTGGCCATTCTTTCGAGTTTGGCGTTTGGCTGCGAAACGGATTTTGCCAGTATTTATATCGAGGGGATCGAGAATATCTCGGCTCATGATATTGCCGTTGTTGGGGAACTCGGCTACCGCATCAAACTATTGGGTTTGGCAAGCATGACCGAACATGGTGTGGAACAAAGGGTTCATCCCTGCCTGGTGCCCCTGAATCGTCCCATCGCGGCGGTCGACGCCGTCACCAATGCGATTGTCGTGGATACCGACAAAGCCGGCCGCATCGTGTTGGAGGGACCGGGCGCGGGACAAGCACCAACCGCCTCAGCGGTCATGGCCGATTTGGTTGATCTGGCGCGCGGTCATGTCCATCCGGCATTCATGGTGCCGGCCGATCGTCTGAAGCCCATGTCGCCGAGCCCCATGGAGCATCATGTGGGTGCCTATTATTTGCGTCTCACGGCGCTCGATAAAGCGGGGGTGATGGCGGCCATTGCGGAAGACTTGGCTGAGGAAGGCGTTTCCTTGGCAAGCATCATCCAACGGGGCGCGGAACATCTTGAGACCGTGCCGATCATTCTTGTCACCCATGAGTGTCAGGAATCGGTTATGAAAAGAGCGTTGGCGCGTATTGCGGCTCATGATTCGATTGTCAAGCCGCCTCGAATGATACGGATCGAGACTCTTTAACGGGCCCTATTAGAGCGCATTCAGGAAAAGATGGACTCCCTAACGTGCTCTAAGTTAACGCCAGCGTGACGCGATACGTGATCCAAGCGGCCGCATAGGCCAGCACAATTAGGTAGGTGAACATGAAGGCCGGCCATTGCCAAGAATTGGTTTCCCGCCTTGTGGCAACCAGCGTCGCCACACATTGCGGCGCAAACACATACCACGCCAGTAAAGCCAGGGCCGTGGGCAGGCTCCAAGACGCCCTCAAAACTTGAGACAGGCTTTCAACCACCGCATCCTCAGAACCGCTTAGCGCATAGACCGTGCCGAGGGCTGCGACAGCCACTTCCCGCGCGGCCAGGCCGGGGATCAAGGCGATCATAATTTCCCAGTTAAAGCCGATAGGGGCAAAAAGAGGTGCCAGCGCGCGGCCCATCATACCGGCCAGGCTATAGGTGACGGCGGATTCGGTCGCACCTGGAGGCGGCGCAGGGTAACTGGCCAACGCCCACAAAATAATCATGATGCCCAAAATAATGGTACCCGCTCGCTTCAGGAAAATCTTGACTCGGGTCCAAACTCCCAACAAAACCTGACTGACCTGAGGCACTTTATAAGACGGTAGTTCCATAAGGAGAGGTTGGGAGCTGCCCCTGGTCACCGTTCGCTTTAACACCGCGGCAACCAAAAGAGCAAAGACGACGCCTGTCAAATAAAGCGCAAACATAACCAGCCCTTGCATCCCGGCGCCGAAAAAGATGGTTGTATTCGGCACGAAGGCGGCAATGAGCAAAGTGTAAACCGGCAGCCGCGCCGAACATGTCATGAGCGGCGCCACCAAAATAGTGGTTAAGCGATCGCGGGGATTATCAATGGTTCGGGTGGCCATAATCCCCGGCACGGCGCAGGCGAAGCTCGACAACAGGGGAATGAACGCGCGGCCGTTAAGGCCGACGGCGGCCATTAGTTTGTCCATAAGAAAGGCCGCACGGGCCATGTAGCCCGACCCCTCGAGCAACAAGATGAGCAAGAACAGAATGGAAATTTGCGGCAGGAAAATCAGGACGCTGCCAACCCCGGCCAAGATCCCGTGGAGCAGCAAGCTTCGAAGGGGTCCGGCGGGAAGCGACCGGCCTAGAACTTCCTGAAGCCAAACCACACCCGAATCGATCAAATTCATGGGCATTTCCGCCAAGGTAAACACCGCCTGAAACATCAGGAACAAGACGGCCAACAAAATGACCGGCCCCAATAACGGATGGAGCAATACGTCGTCCAATTGCCGAGACACCGTGCTCGCCATGCCCTCTTTCACGATGACGGCTTGAGCAATTCTCCTGGCCTCACCATGCAAATGCCGAAATTCGGCGATCGACGGCGGTTGCCAGGGTTCATCCGATGGTTGATCACTTTCCGCTAAAGATTTGATATCCAACGACAAACGCTGCACCAGTGCTTCTATCCCGGCTTTGCGGACCGCCACCGTCGGCACCACGGGCATAGCCAATTCCTGCGATAGTTTCTCCACATCGATTTCCATGCCGCGACGTTGGGCCAGGTCCATCATGTTGAGAGCCAGAAGCATGGGTCGGCCATAGGCCTTAAGTTCAAGCGCCAAGCGCAAATGGTGGCGTAAATTCGTGGCATCGACAACGCAAAGGATGACATCGGGGGGCGCCTCCCCGGCAAATTGCCCAAGTACAAAATCTCGCGTGATTTCTTCATCGGGGCTGCGTCCCCGCAAGCTATAGCTGCCGGGCAGATCGATCACATCGACCACAACGTCGCCGGTCTTGATTCGTCCGGAGCGCCGTTCAACCGTCACGCCCGGATAATTGGCCACCTTCTGCCGGGCACCGGTCAACGCATTGAACAAAGATGTCTTGCCCGAATTAGGGCTTCCGACCAGGGCTAATCGATAGGCAACTTCACTTACACTCATCATTCCAACTAATCATTAGAGCGCATTCAGGAAAAGTGGACCCGGTTTTCCGTCCGAATACGCGACAAAACAAAAACTTAGAGCACGTTAGCGATTCCATCTTTTGTCAACGTGCTCTAGACTTTCACGATGACGGCGCGGGCTTCAAACCGCCGGATCGCGATGACCATGCCGCCGAGACGCACGGCGATTGGATCTCGACCAACCGGTCCCTCATGCAAGATTTCAACCTCCTCGCCCTCAAGAAACCCCATTTCCAAGAGCCGACGTTCCAATTCTACCTCATCGATACGCCCGGGCTTGTCATCGGCGCCTTGGCCGATAATTTTGACAATCTGGGCCGGTTCTCCGACAGCGAGATCACCTAAGGTCTGCAAATCATCTGCTTCCATTGGAGCCGGGGATCCTGTCTTACATAATAATCATTTGCAACTAGAAAACCACTATTATGAACCCCAGGTGGGTGCAAGGCGTCTCGTTGACCCGCTGCGGGCTTGCCCGGAGGGCGACGCAGGTCGATTTTCCTTGCATTTTCGCCCCCCTATGGCCCGCCAACAATCTCATGTCGCCGTTTCACATTAAGCGCGGCTTAACAGCGCACCCGCCGATCGCGTCGCAATCGCCGTTCGCCTCTCTCAACCGCATCTTGTTTGGGCCCCCGGGCCGCCCCGTGAAAGCGAAAGGGCCCATAGCGGTGACTGTTTCAAACAAGCTGGCGTTGCAATCCATTGACCTGCTCGGTTCGCCCGGCTCATTTGGCGTGATAATTTTTAGCGGCCTTAGAGCACGTTCACAAAAGATGGAATGGAATCCCTAACGTGCTCTAAGTTGTTGTTTGGTCGCGCATCCGGACGGAAAATCGGTTCCCACTTTTCCTGAATGCGCTCTAAGAGGCCACAACGCCGTATCACATATTTCCGCACTCTATAAGGACTAGCAATCCCGATCATGATCATCGATTTCTACAACTTCTGGAAGCTGGTTCAGATTCTGTTGTTGTTCAGTTGGCTGATTGCGGACCTTGGCATTTATTGGACGGCTAAACAGGCGACACGAAACGATCTGACCACCGATGAGAGAAAACGCTTCTTAGAGCGCACAATCTCCATGAACATGGGCTCACACACCGCGCTCATTCTTCTTCCGGCCGTGGGGTTCCAACTATCCGACATGGCCGGGTTTGCCGTCATGAGTCTTTCGTCACTTATCTTCATATGGATAACCACTGCAGCTTGGCTTTCCCTGGTGTGGCTGGTTTATCTCAATCGCCATGAACCAAACATTGACGGCTGGCTCAAGTTCGATTGCGTCGTCCGGATTATTGTGATCTTGACGATAGGCAGCAACGGATTTGTGTCGTTTTTCACGCAATATCCAGTCAAAACTTTCTGGTTGGCCATCGTGTTCGTTCTCTATGCCTGCGTGGTTGCGCTCAGCATTTCTATGCGCGCCACGATCATGGCTTGGCAGCAAGGGTTCCCTCTGATCGAGCAAGCCGAAACTCGGTCGCAAGGCAACGCCATCATCACATCAGCCCATCTGAAAGGCGAACGATATGCCTTAATGACGTGGGGATTGATCATTGCCATCCTATTACTGGAAGTCATGCAGCCGATATGATTGGCCACACCGAGCCGTCGGGTGGATTGCCTCGCCGACAACCAAGCGTAAAAGGACTTTAACGTTTCGAGAATTGGAAGCTGCGCCGCGCTTTGCGTCGGCCGTATTTCTTGCGCTCCACCACACGGCTGTCGCGGGTTAGAAAGCCGCCCTTTTTGAGCGTCGGTCGAAGGTCGGGTTCAAACAAAACCAGAGCTTTCGAAATACCGTGACGTACCGCACCGGCCTGGCCCGATAGCCCGCCCCCTTTGACGGTACACACCACGTCGATTTCGCTGGCGCGATTGGTTGCGACCAAGGGCTGTGTCAGAATCATGCGCAGCACCGGCCGGGCAAAATAGATCTCGCTGGTCTTGCCGTTGACCTTGATTTGACCGATTCCTCGCTTGATCCAAACCCGCGCAACCGCATCCTTGCGTTTTCCTGTGGCGTAAGAACGGCCAAGCTCATCTATCTGCGGCTCCGGCAAAGCGTCATCCGAAGAGACAATGCCGGTTGCCACCCCAGCCTCGCCCAATGCGTCCTTTAGATCTTCCAACGATTGCTGCTCGTCAGCCATCAAGCGGACCTCACATTCTTACGATTCAAAGAGCCCACATCGACTATCGTTGGGGACTGGGCATCATGGGGATGTTTGGAACCCGAATAGACACGCAAATGACTGAATTGCTTTCTGCCCAACGGTCCCCGCGGAAGCATACGTTGCACGGCCTTCAAAACCACCCGCTCGGGATACTTGCCTTCCAAGATCGCGCGCGCTGTGCGATGTTTGATGCCGCCCGGAAAGCCCGTGTGCCAATAATATTTCTTGTCGGTGTATTTCTTGCCGGTGAACACCACTTTCTCCGCATTGACCACGATCACGTTATCGCCGCAATCCATATGGGGGGTGTAGCTGGGCTTATGCTTGCCCCTTAGTCGCGTCGCGATGATGGCCGCCAACCGGCCGACCACCAAGCCTTCGGCATCGATGAGGATCCACTCCTTGTGGATGTCCGACGGCGTTGCGCTAAAGGTTTTCATGGCCACCCCGGTCTTGTCTATGGGACGTGTTTGGCGCGGTTCTGGAAGGCCGGGTTTTAGGCAAGGATGGGGTTTGTGTCAAGTGCATAAAGCAGAAAAAAAGCTGGAAATACAAACATTTGCCTTTGGGGTAATATATTACCCCAAAGGCACGGCGCCACACCCTAAACGTCTTAAGCCGGCTTTTTTAAGCTCATCACAAGGCGCTGCAAACCGTCGTCAAGACCGATCGGTGACACCCGCAAAATGTCGCGCATGTCACTCACATCGAAATTCTTGTCCTCCAAAAGGCGCTTCACCTCCGACTTGGCCACAGCAGGCAATCCCGGCACAATGCGGGTGACCGCGGCCAAAGCGAAAGCGACCGCCAACGGAATCGGAATAATCATCACCGACTTGCCAATGGCCCGGCCACACGACCGGATGAAATCCGCATAGCTGACCGGCTCAGGTCCCGCGATAACAATGGATTTGTTTCGTGCTTCAGGGCGTTGCCAAGCGGCAACCAGACTGGACACCACGTCGTCCACATAGATCGGCTGGATCAATGAATGCCCGCCTTTTGGCATGGCAATGACCGGCGATAGGCGCAAATACTTCATAATGCGCACGACATTGGTTTCACCGCCATCGCCATAAATCATGGCCGGGTGCAACATGGTCGCCGGCACCGGTCCCGCCAGAGCGGCCCTCTCCGCTTCACCAGCCTCTTTCATGCGCCGATCAGGATACTTGGTGAAAAGACGGGTCGAGCCCAGCGCGATGAAATGCTCCGTCTGATCGCCCAGCGCGGCCAAGACCTGCGGGACAAATCGGGGATCGGTACAATGAAAAACAATGTCAGCCGACTGCAAGGCAGCTTTGAGCCCTAGGTGGTTGGTTACATCGGCGGGCATCCATTCGGGTATTTGCGCCCCGGCCTTGGCGCAAGCATCGGACACCGCCGCCATCTTTTGCGCGTCCCGGCCAATACCCATGACCCGATGCCCTTGCCCGCTAAGCCGTTTAAGAAGCGCTTCGCCGGGACCCGATGTGGCCCCGATAATGGCAATGCCAGTCATGGCGACACTATGCCGTCGTCAATTGACGATGACCAGCGGTTAGGGAGAATAAGGAATGTGTCAAGACAATGCTTGCGGCAAACAGCAACAGCGCACCGACCTGATGGGCCAGAGCCAGCCACAGGGGAACCACTGCCAGGAGCGTCCAAATTCCCAAGCCGACTTGCACTCCGACCAATCCAAGCAGCACATGAAGCCATTGCCGAACCGCTATCGCCGACGATTTCGAACGGCCCATAATGACCAGGGCAACAATGACGGCGGTTACCGCATAGGCCGCCATTCTATGATTGAACTGAACGGCTGCAATGTTTTCAAACAAGTTCAGATACCATGGCGATTGAAATAAATAGCCCGCGGGAACCAATTGGCCGTCCATCAATGGCCATGTGTTATAGGACAGGCCGGCATGTAGACCGGCAACAAAGGCGCCCAAGATCACTTGGATAAAAACAAGAACCGTAAGCAGCGTCGCCCAATTCCTAAGTCTCACAAGATCGCTGCGTTTGGACCGCAATTGAGGCATGAGCAAGTCCAATGCGATCCATAGAATATAAGCAAAGATCAAGAAAGCTGCGGCGAGGTGAGCCGCAAGCCGATATTGACTCACATCGACTCGATCCACCAGGCCGCTTTGCACCATAAACCAGCCAAGCGCCCCTTGCGCGCCGCCGCCGACAAACATGATCAGAAGCTTCGGTGCGAGACCGCGTTCAACTTTTCGCTTCAAAACAAAAAAGACAAAGGGAAACAAAAAAGCGAATCCGATAAACCGCCCCAAAAACCGGTGTCCCCATTCCCACCAAAAAATGGTCTTGAACTCGGCCAGGGTCATTCCTTGATTGACCAGTTTATATTCCGGAATCTGCTTGTATTTATCGAATTCAGCCTGCCAAGCTTCCGTGGTCAAAGGCGGTATGGCGCCGGTCACCGGTCGCCATTCGGTAATCGACAATCCGGAATCCGTAAGCCGCGTGGCACCGCCGACAACCACCATGAGACCGACCAAAAGCGCCATCAGCACAAGCCACCATCCGATTTGACGCCGCGACGCCTCATCCACTCGATCCGGCAGGAACCGGCCGGAAGCCTGGTCTTGTTCAACGTCTCGCGGGGCAGACGACCCGTGGTCGGAAGCGGTACGTGCCATCGTTCAAATTCGCGATTCTGTTAAGTCCGGAAACGCTCTGGCGAACGTGTTGTATGAAGAGGACAATGACATAGACAGGCCGCGTGATTTAAACAAGTTTAAGACATTCGGCGATGACGCGGTATAACGTCGCGTGAATTACACGGGGAGCAACCCCATGACGGTCCGGACCAAAAAGCTTGTGGGGATGCTTTTTCTCACATTCGCCTTAGGGCTCTACGCTATGGCCTGTTTCTATGTGGCGGTGACGTTTTTGCCCGACCATTGGCTGATCGAACTGGCCTATTACGCAATTGTCGGAATGGCGTGGGCGCTTCCGGCACGTACCGTGTTGGTTTGGATGCACCGCACCGACCAAGCGGCGTGACCGATTAGAGCATTTTCGAGCGAAGTGGACACCGGTTCGCGTTAAGAAAATGCGACCAAACAAGGACTTAAGAGCGTTTTCGCGATTCTGTTAAATTCGGAAACGCTCTAGCGGCGCTCCACCCCGTCCCTACACGACCTGTCGGCCGATTTTGCCTTATGGCCC
>SMXP01000168.1 GCA_004356335.1 Alphaproteobacteria bacterium
CTGACCGATAAAGAATATCAAATCATGCGCAATGCTTCGATTGCCGTGATTCGTGAGATCGGCGTGGAAACCGGCGGGTCTAACGTCCAATTCGCCGTCAACCCGGCGGATGGGCGTTTGGTGATTATCGAAATGAATCCCCGCGTATCGCGATCCTCCGCTTTAGCGTCAAAGGCCACCGGCTTTCCCATCGCCAAAGTGGCCGCGCGGCTGGCCGTTGGTTATACCCTGGATGAATTGCACAATGACATTACCGGGGTTACTCCGGTGTCCTTCGAGCCGACAATCGACTATGTGGTGACAAAGATCCCACGCTTTGCTTTTGAGAAGTTTCCCGGCGCCGAGCCCGTGCTCACAACTTCCATGAAATCCGTCGGCGAAGCCATGGCCATCGGACGCACTTTTGCCGAATCGTTGCAAAAGGCCTTGCGCAGTTTGGAAACCGGATTGACCGGCCTCGACGAAGTGGAGATTCCGTCTTTGGGCTCAGGCGACGATAAGGATGCCATTCGCGCTGCTTTGGCCAATCCCTCGCCGGAACGCGTGCTGATCATTGCACAAGCTTTCCGGCTCGGCATGGCCGTGGAAGACATCCACCATATATGCCACTACGAGCCGTGGTTCCTCAGACAGATCGAACAGATCGTTCAGTGGGAAACCCACATTCGCGACCACGGATTACCCAAGGACAAAGACTCGCTGCGTCAAATAAAGTCTATGGGCTTTTCCGATGCCCGGCTTGCGACACTCACGGCAACGCAAGAACACGAGGTCGCCAAGTTACGCTATTCGCTGGACGTGCATCCCGTCTTTAAGCGGGTTGATACGTGCGCCGCCGAATTCGAAGCACGGACTCCTTATATGTATTCCACCTATGAGACCGTCTCGTTCGACAAAGCGGCCGATTGCGAAGCTCAGCCGTCGGACAAAAAGAAGGTGATCATTCTGGGTAGCGGGCCCAACCGTATCGGTCAGGGAATCGAATTCGACTATTGTTGTTGCCACGCCGCTTATGCCTTAGCCGAAGCGGGCTATGAAAGCATTATGGTCAACTGCAATCCGGAGACCGTATCGACCGATTATGACACATCGGACCGGCTTTATTTCGAACCCCTGACGTTGGAAGATGTGCTGGAACTCGTGCGTGTCGAACAATCCAATGGCACGCTGTTGGGCGTTATCGTGCAATTTGGCGGACAAACGCCGTTGAATCTGGCCCATGGGCTCGAAGCGGCGGGGGTGCCCATTTTGGGCACACCACCCGATGCCATCGACTTGGCAGAAGACCGCAAGAAATTTCAACAGCTGTTAAACCGTATTGGCCTCAAACAGCCCCGAAACGATATCGCCACGTCAAATGAGCAAGCGCTCGCGGCGGCGCAACGGGTTGGCTA
The DNA here is from genome assembly GCA_004356335.1 of Alphaproteobacteria bacterium. Lineage (GTDB taxonomy): Bacteria > Pseudomonadota > Alphaproteobacteria > SMXP01 > SMXP01 > SMXP01. The sequence goes on from SMXP01000168.1 coordinate 1,395, forward strand.
TCCGCTGGTCATCCGACCGTCTTATGTTTTGGGCGGACGGGCTATGGAAATCGTGCGCGATGATGCGCAGCTTGAACGTTACATAAATGACGCCGTAATCGTATCCGGCGATAGCCCCGTGCTGATCGATGCCTATTTGATCGACGCCATCGAAGTCGATGTGGATGCCATTGCCGACAAGACGGATGTCTACGTCGCCGGGGTCATGGAGCATATCGAAGAGGCCGGCATTCATTCGGGCGATAGCGCATGCTCGTTGCCGCCTTATTCCTTGTCAAAAGAGATCGTCTCGGAATTGCGGCAACAAACCGAAGTGCTGGCGCGGGCGTTGGGCGTGGTCGGCCTGATGAATGTGCAGTTCGCCATTCAGAACTCCGACATTTATGTGCTCGAAGTAAATCCGCGGGCCAGCCGAACCGTTCCCTTTGTCGCCAAGACGATCGGCATACCCGTGGCGAAGATCGCGACACGAGTCATGGCGGGTGAGGCTTTGTCCAGCTTTAAACTGTCCCATCGTGAAATCAGTCACATTGCCGTGAAGGAAGCGGTGTTTCCCTTCGCAAGATTTCCGGGTGTCGATACGGTGTTGGGACCTGAGATGCGCTCGACCGGCGAAGTCATGGGCCTCGATACGTCGTTCGAACGCGCCTTCGCCAAAAGCCAAATTGCCAGCGGTACCCAATTGCCGCAATCCGGCACCGTATTCGTGTCGGTCAAGGACCGGGATAAGCCGGCGATTGTGGCGCCCACCCGCCAACTTCAAGAATTGGGTTTTCAGGTCATGGCGACCGGCGGCACGGCCGATTTCCTGCTTCGGCAGGGCATTGCAACCAAGCGCATCAATAAAGTTCTGGAAGGCCGGCCCCATATTGTCGATGCCATAAAAGACGGACAGGTCAATTTGATGTTCAATACAACCGAAGGGACCCAGTCTCTTGCCGATTCCCTTGCCCTTCGGCGCGCTGCGCTGATGCAGAAGATACCCTATTACACAACTATAGCGGGTGCTCGCGCAGCAACGCAGGCGATCGAAACAAGTCGCCATGGCACCCTTGAAGTCGTGCCGCTGCAATCTTACACTTAGCTATTCCCAAGAAAGAGTCGGATCGGGGTAGGATGAGGCGAGAGGGACGCCTTGATGGTTACCTTTTGTTAACTCGGAACCTTTCTCTTCACTAGAGCCCATTCACAAAAAGTGTACGCGGTTTTTGGGTTCGAATGGGCGACCAATAACAAATCTAGACCCCCGTTCCCTGATTCAATGAATTGTGAACGTGGTCTAGGGACGGCAAGGAAGTTGACTCGCGATGAATAAGATCCCGATGACAGCGGCAGGATATGACAAGCTCACCGAAGAGATTAAACATCTCAAATCGGTTGAGCGCCCGGCCAATATTAAGGCGTTGGAGGAGGCCCGTGCCCACGGCGATCTTTCCGAAAACGCCGAGTACCATGCCGCCAAGGACAAGCAATCTTTCATTGAAGGCCGCGTACTAGAACTCGAAAGCACCATAAGCCGTGCCGATATCATCGATGTGACAAAGCTGTCGGGTGATGCGGTGACCTTCGGCGCCATCGTCACGGTGATCGACGAGGAAACCGAGAAGGAGAGCCGCTACCAGATCGTCGGCGATTTCGAGGCCGACGTAAAAAACGGCAAAGTTTCCGTTTCTTCGCCTATTGCCCGCGCGCTCATTGGTAAAGGCGCCGGCGACAGCGTAGAAGTCAGTACACCGGGCGGTGGCCGCGCCTATGAAATCGTCAAGGTGGAATTTTCCTGAACGCCCGGATCATCCATCAAGTAAATCATCCGATTAAATGCCGTGCCACCGCCGCGCCGGCTGGGTCTGCATTGTTTCAGCCGAATGCTAGAGCACATTCAGGAAAAGCATGCCCCAGCGAAGGCTGGAGTGACCCGGTACGGATATCAAGAAAGGAAAGACCCCATGCCGTCATTCGATATTGTGTCGAAAACGGATCTTAATGAAGTCGGCAATGCGGTGGAGAATGTGACCCGTGAAATCAAACAACGGTTCGATTTCAAAAATTCAAAATCCACCGTGGAATATGCCGACGGCATTGTTACCATCAATGCCGACGACGACATGAAGCTCCGTCAGCTTCACGAACTTCTTCAAGGACATCTCAGTCGCCGTAAAGTCGATGCGGGCGTGCTTGATTATCAAGAGCCGGAACGAGCAGCCGGCCAGAGCGTGCGACAACGAGTATTGATCAAGCAAGGGATCAACCGTGACCTGGCGAAAAAGATCGTCAAAGAAATCAAAGGCACCAAAACTAAAGTGCAAGTGGCGGTGCAAGGCGATGAGCTGCGCGTCACCGGCAAAAAGCGCGACCACCTTCAAGAGATCATTCAGCTGGTCAAAGATTTAGGCCTCGAGCTGCCGCTGCAATATGTCAATTTCAGAGACTGAAGCGCATTCAGGAAAAGTGGCCACCGGTTTTCCGTCCGAATGCACGACAAAACAAAGACTTAATACACGTTAGGGATGCCATCTTTTGTCAACGTGCTCAAACGATCATACCGCCCAACCCATTCACGGCAAGGGGGCGCCGGGCAGGTTTTTGGATGTACGGATGGTCAAAGACGTTTTGACGCTGTCCACATTGGGCGCCGCGGTGAGATTTTCCGTCAGGAAAGTTTGAAAGGTCGACAGGTCCGACGCCACGATTTTTAAAATGAAATCGATCTCGCCATTGAGCATGTGACACTCGCGAACCATGGGCCAACTGGCGACCAAGGACTCGAAAGCTCGCAAATCGGCTTCCGCCTGACTGTGTAATCCGACCATGGCAAACACGGTCACCTCATAGCCAAGGGCGCGGGTGTCCAGATCCGCATGATAACCTTGGATCAGTCCGGCGCGCTCCAGTGCCCGCACCCGACGCAAACAAGGCGGCGCGGAAATGCCCACGCGACTGGCCAGCTCCACGTTGGTAATGCGGCCCTTCGCCTGAAGCAGCGATAAGATCTTCAAATCCGTGTTGTCGAGCTTGATTTGGGCACCCAGCTTCATTTAGCGCCGTTTAACCCCTTTATTGTGTGATAGATGACTCGCGAGGCACGTGATTAGAAATTATATTACCTATATGCGCAATAATATAATCATAAGCGCACAACAAGACCAGAGGCGACACTTTGGATAAAACTTGCTGGGTCATCACGGACGGCCGCACCGGGATCGAAAATCAAGCCAAAGGCTTGGCCGAGGCAGTCGGACTGGCCACCCAAGTCAAGCGCGTGCATCCGCGCAAGCCTTGGTCTTGGCTGCCGTCCTTGATCTGGCCGCCGATTACACGGCGCTGGAATCCGCTCTCGCTTATGAGCGCACCGGAAGAGGGAATCGCACCTCCGTGGCCGGATTTGCTCATCGCCACGGGACGCCAAAGCATTCCCTATTCGCTGATAATCCGACGATTGAGCGAAGGAAAAACCCTTACCGTACAAACCCAACACCCAAGGATTCCAAGCCATTGCTTCGATTTGGTGGTACCGCCCTATCACGATCTATTAGCCGGACCCAATGTGGAACCCATAATCGGGGCGCCCCATTGCGTCACACCCGAAAAACTCAGCGCCGCAGCGAAAGAGTTTGCGCCCTTCCTGGCCCATCTTCCCCGGCCGCTTGTCGCCGTTCTCATTGGCGGTGAAAGCAAGGCCTATCGCTTTTCCCCCGAACGTATGGAAACCTTATGCGAGGACTTGGCGGCGTTGGCCCGCATCCAGGGAGCCGGACTTGCGATCACCACCTCGCGCCGCACCGGCGAAAAATTGGAGAAGATTTTAGCTCAGGGGCTCGACGGCCTACCTATCTTTTTGTGGGATGGCCGGGGTCCTAATCCTTACTTAGGCATGCTGGGTCTGGCCGATCATATTCTTGTGACCGTCGATTCGGTCAACATGGCGACCGAAGCCGCTGCCACAGGAAAACCCATATATACATTGCCGCTGCCCGGTGGCTCCACCAAGTTCCGTCGGTTTCATCGGGATATGGAAGAATACGGAGCGACCCGGCCGTTCAATGGGCGACTCGACACTTGGTCTTATCGACCCTTGAACGAGATGACGCGCATTGCGTCGCTTATTCGAAAACGCCTTGGCATGTCGTGATCCGGACCGCCGCCTCTTGCGTCCGCCGTCTGCATCGCTTATGTGCGGCAGGCACGTTTGAGACGGTGGTTATTTAGAGTGTTTCCAGGAAAAGTGGATACCGGTTTTCCGTCCGGAAACACGACAAAACAACACCTTAGGGTCCGGTTTTGATTCTATCAAAACCGGAAGGACCCTAGCGGACCTCGGAGAGTAGGGATGAGCGAAACGCAGCATGCCAAGGTGGTCATTTTGGGATCCGGACCGGCCGGCTATACCGCCGCTATTTATGCGGCGCGGGCCATGCTGGAGCCAATTCTTATTCAGGGCCTTCAGCCCGGCGGTCAGCTCACCATTACCACCGATGTCGAAAACTATCCGGGCTTCGCCGACATCATTCAGGGGCCTTGGCTGATGGAGCAAATGAAAGCCCAGGCCGCTATGGTGGGCGCCAATTTGGTGCAAGATATTATCGTCGACGTCGACCTCAAACAGCGGCCGTTCACGCTTAAGGGCGATTCCGGCACGGTTTATACGGCCGACGCCCTAATCATTTGCACCGGCGCACAAGCAAAGTGGATCGGCTTGGCCTCGGAAGAAAAGTTTCAGGGCTTTGGTGTGTCGGCCTGTGCCACCTGTGACGGATTCTTTTACCGCGACAAAGAAGTCTTGGTGGTCGGTGGCGGTAATACCGCTGTAGAAGAAGCTTTGTTCCTGACAAAATTCGCAAGCAAGGTCACCGTCATCCACCGTCGTGATGAATTTCGTGCCGAAAAGATATTGCAGAAGCGATTGTTGGAAAATGACAAGATTGAGGTGATTTGGGATACCGTTTTGGATGACATCATTGGTACGGAAGAACCGTTAGGTGTGACCGGGGCCCGCATTCATAACGTCAAAACCGGGCAACAACGCGAACTCTCGATTGATGGTGTGTTCATCGCCATCGGGCATAGTCCGGCTACGGAATTGTTCCGGGGTCAAGTGGACATGAATGAAGGCGGCTACATTTTCACAAGGCCGGATTCGACAGCGACCAGCGTACCCGGTGTCTATGGCGCCGGAGATGTCAGCGATGAAATCTATCGGCAAGCCGTAACCGCCGCCGGCACGGGCTGCATGGCGGCACTGGAAGTAGAGAAATTTTTGGCGGAACAAGCTCCGGCCCGCGCTGCCGCGGAGTAGCGTTGCGCAATTCCCTGAAAGACGAGATCGACAAATGGATTGGGACAAACTTCGGATCTTTCATGCCGTTGCCGATGCCGGCAGCTTTACCCATGCCGGCGAAGTGCTGGGGCTTAGCCAGTCGGCGGTCAGTCGGCAAATCAGCACGCTCGAAGATGACCTCAAGACCATGCTGTTTCACCGCCACGCCCGCGGCCTATTGCTGACGGAACAGGGCGAAATGCTGTACCGCACGGCCCACGAAGTCGCCGGCAAAGTGATGCTTACCGAAGCCATTCTAAAAGACAGCAAGGATAAGCCGAGCGGCGAGCTCAATGTTTCCGCACCGGTCGGCCTGGGTTCCACCTGGCTGACCACCCGCATCAATGAATTTCTGGATGTCTATCCGCAAATCAATGTCAATCTCCTGCTAGACGACCGGGAACTCGATTTGGGCATGCGGGAAGCGGACGTGGCCATTCGCCTGCGCCGGCCGATTCAACCCGACCTCGTTCAACGAAAACTATTTTCGGCGCATTACCACGTCTATGGGTCGCCCGCCTATTTGCACAAATACGGCACGCCCAAAACGCCGGCCGATCTCGACAACCACAAGATCGTGACCTACGGCAAATATACGGAATTGCCCAATGCGGATCCGGTGAATTGGCTCGAAATCTTGGGCCGGGATTCCGGTGATCGGCGCAGCCCCGTTCTCAGCATCAATAATATTCACGGAGTCATGCTCGCGGTCGAAAGCGGGTTGGGATTGGGCTCTCTGCCGGATTATCTGACTCATGGCAACAATAAAGTCGTCCGTGTACTGTCGGACTTAGATGGTCCGACCTATGACACCTATTTCGTCTACCCGGAGGAGTTGAGAAAATCCAAACGGATCGGCGTCTTTCGCGATTTTCTCGTGCGCAAGGTCAAAGAGTGGACGTTCTAAAGGGTTGGCCTAACCTAACGGCACCGCACGCCATTATGCTTAATGCCATACTTTTATTGCATGGCTGCATTGCAAGCTCTGCCGTTGGCTGCGCGGCTAAAAAGTTCTTAAATATATGAAATGAATTGCCGTGCTCCCCCCGGCAATTGTCGGGCCTCACCCTCCCCCCAACAAAGGCCCGACATCTTGGCCGCCTCATACCCTCGAGTCGGCCCAAAGCTCTGCCGGGCCCGTCTTGGGCCCGGCTTTTTTGCTATGGGGACATTGTGGATCGACTTAAACCAGTCCCAGCAAGCGAGGCAGATCCGCCATATCGGCGAATGGTTCGCCGCCTGCCTCGGCCAGCATCTTTTCATCCGAGTGCGGATCGCCGGTATAGGCAAACACACGCATACCGGCTGCGCGACCGGCTCTGACGCCATACACACTGTCTTCGATCACTACGCACCCGTCCGGCCCGTGACCCATTTGTTCGGCGGCGTAAAGAAAAATATCCGGATGAGGCTTGCCACGCTCGACCATGGTGGCACTAAACATAAGACCTTCGAAAAGATGCAGCATGTCCGTCGCGCCCAAGGTCGCATTCATTTTAGAGGGTTCTCCGGAAGAGGCGACACAATAAGGCATGGCCTCGGAGCGCAACCGGTCGATCACCGACCGCACCCCCGGCACGGCTTGGAGATCCGATAGAAAGCGCTCGCGATCCTGCTGCTGTGCGCGTTGCGGCCAATCTTCGGGAACCGCACTGCCGAGCCGCTCCTCAATCTTGATAATCGTATCGTTCCAGGAAAGACCAACCAATTCGCGCCGGATCTCGGCATAGGTCATATCGAGCCCCAACATTCGGAGAGACTCCTCCATACTTTTCGCTGCGAGGCGCTCGCTATCCACAAGCACGCCGTCGCAATCGAAAATGACGAGAGACGGCCGCATACCTATTTGTTGGTCCCCTACATATACAGGAATTCGTTCTCCAGCCCTTTATACAGGGGGGCAACCTCGTCCGCATAGCCGTTAAAAACAACAGTCGGTATGCGCGCGCCTGTGCCCAACACTTCTTCGGTGGCTTGAGACCAGCGGGGATGGGGCACGGCCGGATTCACATTGGCCCAAAAGCCGTATTCACGGGGTGTGACCGCTTGCCAGAAAGTGGTCGGCCGTTGCCGATCGAAAGTGATGCGGACAATCGATTTGATGGATTTGAAGCCATATTTCCACGGCACCGCCAGACGCAAAGGGGCGCCGAATTGTTTGGCCAATGGTTTGCCGTATATGCCCGTCGCCATGAAGGCGAGGTGGTGGGTCGCCTCGGCCATGGTCAGACCCTCCACATAGGGCCATGGATACCAACGTGCCTTTTGACCCGATGCCATGTCCGGATCGAGGAAAGTTTCCATACGGACATATTTGGCACTCGACAACGGTTGGGCAAAATCAACCAGCGCTTTGAGAGGGAATCCCGACCAGGGTACGGTCATGGACCACGCCTCGACACAACGATGGCGGTATAGCCGCTCCTCCAAAGGCATTTTGGCCAGCAAGTCGTCGATGTCGATGGTCATGGGCTTTTCAACCTGACCGTCGATTTGAATCGTCCACGGCCTGATCACGAGATTTTGAGCGGCTTTCGAAATTTTCTTATGGGAGCCGAATTCGTAGAAATTATTGTAAACCGAGGACACCGCTTCATCGGTGATCGGCCGATCGATCGTATAGGCCTGGTTGCGCGGCACCGGATAAAGCCGGGCGCTCGGATCGGCCCCATTGGCTGCCTGCGCTGGGCTTGCCATATTGGCTTCGCTGGCGCCATCATCGCACGCCACAAGGCCGCCCAGCGC
>SMXP01000169.1 GCA_004356335.1 Alphaproteobacteria bacterium
GAGTCGGGCCGGTTCCCAACTTAACCCATAACATGTTGAATTATATAGACTATGTCCACATGAAGACGGCCATAGGGCGAATGCTGCAACGCCCTATAATGTTGCGCTGCAATAACGAATTTAATGGGATTCGCCCTGGAAACACGTCAGACTCCCACTTCGTCTCAACGAGGAAAGGCAGCTACGCCATGGGCATTAAACAAGTCGCCACCACACTTGTGTTCAGTGCTGTCGTGGTATTCCTAGGCGCTGTAATCATCGGTGCTTTTTAGGTCATAACAAAAATTAAATACCGACAAAGCTCACAGAATTGTCAAAGCCCGGCCCCCGCCGGGCTTTGGCTTTATGGGGTGACCCCGGGAGCGTAGAGCGCATTCAGGAAAAGCATGCCCCGGCGAAGGCCGGGGTGGGCCCGGTTTTCCGTCCGAATGCGCGACAAAACAAAGACGTAGAGCACGTTAGCGATGCCATCTTTTGTCAACGTGCTTTAGTCCAAATTGGCGGACAGCCACCTTTCCACTTCCGCCACCGTCATGTCTTTACGCCGAGCATAATCTTCCACCTGATCACGACCGATCTTGCCGACACCGAAATATTGGCTGTCCGGATGGGAAAAATAGAAGCCGCTGACCGACGAGCCCGGCCACATGGCGTAACTTTCCGTGAGTTTCATGCCGGCATTTTCCTCCACTGCCAATAGATCCCATATTAATTTTTTCTCCGTGTGGTCGGGACAAGCGGGATAGCCGGGAGCGGGACGTATGCCGACATAGGTTTCGGCCATCAGCTGCTCATTGGATAAATTCTCATCGGGCGCGTAACCCCAGAATTCCTTACGCACTTGTTGGTGCAGCCGCTCGGCAAATGCCTCAGCCAACCGATCGGCCAGCGCCTTCACCATGATCGCCGAATAATCATCGTGGTGCTTCTTAAAACGCTCGGTAATGGCTTCCTCTCCATGACCTGTGGTAACGGCAAAGGCACCAATATGATCGGCAATGCCCGTTTCCTTGGGCGCAACAAAGTCCGCCAGCGCTAAATTCGCTCGACCACTTGCTTTAACCATTTGCTGGCGCAAGCTACGAAGTATGACGCGAGTCTGCGTACGCGATTCATCGGTAAAAATTTCTATGTCGTCGTCATCCACCGTGTTGGCCGGCCACAGTCCAATCACACCGCGAGCCCTAAGCCATTTCTGTTCGACAAGCTGGTCGAGCATGCGGCGGGCATCGTCAAATAGTTGACGCGCGGCCTCGCCCACCGTCTCGTCGTCAAGAATATCGGGATACTTACCCGCCAACTCCCAGGTTTGAAAAAACGGCGACCAGTCGATGCAATCGGCAAGTGCCGACAGGTCGAAATCGTCAAACACCTTCACGCCCAGAAGAGACGGTTTGGGCGGCTGGTATCCGGTCCACTGAATCGGGTGGCGATTGGCGCGCGCTTCGACCAGAGATAAGTGCTTGCGTTTGGACGAGGACGTAGCATAGCGCTCGGCGATGGTTTTATACTCGCTGCGTATCTCCGCGATATAATCCGCGCGCAAGTCCTCGCTAATGAGTTTCAACGCCACACCAACCGCCCGCGACGCATCGGACACATAGATGGTCTGCCCTCTATTGTAATTGGGATCGATTTTGACCGCCGTGTGCGCTTTGCTCGTGGTCGCGCCACCGATGAGCAACGGCACCTGAAAATCTTGCCGCTCCATCTCCGCAGCCACATGGCACATTTCGTCAAGACTTGGGGTAATGAGCCCGCTCAGTCCGATGATGTCGACGTTTTCGGCACGCGCCGTATCCAAAATCTTATTGGCCGGAACCATGACGCCCAGATCGAGCACCTCATAATTGTTACACTGCAAAACAACGCCAACGATATTCTTGCCGATATCGTGTACGTCACCTTTTACGGTGGCGAGCAAAATCTTTGCCGCGGATTTTTGCGACTCAAGCCCGAGTTCTTTCCTTTCTTGTTCCATAAAAGGTTCAAGATATGCCACCGCCTGTTTCATCACCCGCGCGCTTTTCACGACCTGGGGCAAAAACATTTTGCCCGAACCAAAAAGATCGCCAACCGTATTCATGCCATCCATTAGGGGGCCTTCGATAACATGAAGAGATCGCGCCATCTGCTGACGCGCTTGTTCGGTATCCTGTATTATGTAATCGGTAATGCCGTGCACCAGGGCGTGGCTTAAGCGCGTTGCCACGTCCGTCTCGCGCCACGTTAAATCCTGCTTCGCTCGGACACTGCCTGGGCCTTTGAATCGATCGGAAATGTCCAAAAGACGTTCCGTTGCATCGGGACGGCGATTGAGAATCACGTCTTCCGCAGCTTGGCGCAGCTCGGGCGAAATGTCGTCATATAGGGCAAGCTGTCCGGCATTGACGATACCCATGTCGAGCCCGGCCCGAATGGCGTGGAAAAGAAACACCGAATGCATCGCCTCGCGCATGGCGTTATTGCCGCGGAAAGAGAACGAAATGTTCGACACGCCACCCGACACGCTGACATGGGGCAATTTAGCCTTTATCTGCCGAACCGCATCGATGAAAGCCACGGCATAATTGTTGTGCTCCTCGATACCGGTGGCGACGGCGAAAATATTCGGATCAAAAATAATGTCCTGAGGCGGCAGGCCGACCTGCTCAGTGAGAATTTTGTAACACCGCTGGCAGATGTCAAACTTGCGCTCCGCCGTTTCGGCTTGACCGGTCTCGTCGAACGCCATGACAACGACCGCTGCACCGTAGCGCTTTACTTTTCGTGCTTGCTCGATAAAAGGCGCCTCGCCTTCCTTCAAGCTTATGGAATTGACAATAGATTTGCCCTGAACGCATTTGAGGCCCGCTTCAATAACCGACCATTTGGACGAGTCGATCATAATGGGCACCCGCGCTATGGCGGGCTCCGTGGCGATCAAGTTGAGAAACCGCACCATGGCAGCTTCCGAGTCGAGCATGGCCTCATCCATGTTGATATCGATGATTTGAGCGCCACTCTCCACCTGCTGCAAAGCCACCCGCAGCGCAGCGTCATAATCGCCATCCAAAATCAATTTCTTGAATTTGGCCGACCCCGTGACGTTTGTCCGCTCACCAATATTTATGAATGTAGGCGTCATATTTGTGCAACAAACGGTTCAAGTCCGGACAGACGTAGGCGCGGGGAAATCCGAGGTTTCGCACGGGTTGGCACGCCATCGATCCGGCGGGCAAATTCGCGAATGTGATCGGGCGTGGTGCCGCAACACCCCCCGACAATATTGACCAGCCCCGAGCGCGCAAATTCTTCCAGCGTGTCGCCCATGGATTCGGGCGTCGCGTCATAGTCGCCGAATTCATTAGGCAGTCCCGCATTGGGGTGGGTGCTGACAAGCGTGTCGGCGACACCGCTCAATTCCTCTATATAAGGCCGCAAATCCTCCGCGCCCAACGCGCAATTGAGGCCAACGCTAAACGGCTGCACATGACACACCGAATACCAAAAAGCTTCGGCCGTTTGGCCGGAAAGCGTGCGGCCCGATTTATCGGTGATGGTACCCGATATCATGATCGGAAGTCGGAAATCCAATTCATCGAACGCTTGTTCGATGGCGAATAGCGCCGCCTTGGCATTGAGCGTATCGAAAATGGTCTCGACCAAAATCAAATCAACACCGCCCTCGACGAGGGCCAAAGTGGATTCCTTATAGGTCGCCCGCAAGTCGTCGAAATTGACATTGCGAAAACCAGGATCGTTTACCTTGGGCGACATCGAGGCGGTGCGATTGGTCGGTCCAAGAACTCCGGCCACCCATCGCCGGCGGCTAGGTTGCTCTTGCTCCTCCTGATCGGCCACTTGTCGCGCAAGCCGTGCCCCTGCCAAGTTCAACTCATAAACCAAACTTTCCAAGCCGTAGTCCGATTGCGACATGGCGTTGGAGTTGAACGTGTTGGTTTCGATGATATCGGCGCCCGCATGAAGAAACGCCCGGTGTATATCGGCAATGATGTGCGGCTGCGTAAGCAACAAAAGATCGTTATTTCCCTTTAAGTCCTGGCAATGATCTTTAAACCGTTCACCGCGAAAATCCGCTTCATCGAGTTTGTGCGCCTGGATCATCGTTCCCATGGCGCCATCGAGCAAAAGAATGCGCTTGTGCGCTTCTTCCTCAAGTCGTTCTAATCTTTGTTGCCGCGTTGACATGGAATGATCCCTCAATTCGTAATCTGGTGATGATGTTAGCTGTTGGGCCGAACACCGAGCACGTAGCACACCGCATAAGTCAAATCAGCCCGATTCAACGTATAAAAATGAAATTGATCGAAGCCGTATTCGCGCAATGTGAGACATTGCTCTATGGCCACCGCACCCGCCACCATCTGTCGTGTCAGCGGATCTTTATCCAACCCGTCGAACAGATTTGACAACCAGTCGGGAATTGTGGCGCCGCAACCGGCGGCAAATCGTTTGATCCCTTTGAAGCTGTTAATCGGCATGATGCCGGGAATGATCGGTATGTCGAGCCCAGCCGCCATGACCTTGTCGCGATATCGCGCGATGATTTCACTATCAAACACGAATTGTGTGATGGCGCGGCTGGCACCCGCATCCACTTTTTGTTTCAACAGCTCAATATCCGCTTCGAGCGACAGCGATTCAGGATGTTTTTCCGGATAAGTGCCGACGGAGACCTCGAAGTCGGCAATTCGTTTGACGCCCGCCGTCAAATCCGCGGCATTTTCGTAGCCCCCCGGAAACGGTACGTATTGTGTTCCCACACCTTCCGGCGGATCGCCGCGTAACGCCACAATATGCCGGATACCGGCCTGCCAATAGGACCGGATCACGTCGTCCACCTCCTCACGTGTCGCCCCCACGCAGGTCAGATGTGCCGCCGCATTAAGACTGGTGTCATTTTGAATATACTTCACCGTCGCATGGGTACGTTCACGGGTGCTCCCCCCGGCACCATAGGTGACGGAGACGAAAGCCGGGCTTAGCGGTTCAAGCCGGTCAATCGCTGCCCGCAAAGCCTCCTCCATTTGTTCATTTTTGGGCGGGAAGAATTCAAAAGAAACCTTCACCGGCGCCGATTTATTGTCGTTGTGAAAACCGATCGTCATTGCGCCGCGTCCAGTCGACTCTTTTGCGCGCCCAGCGCTGGGCGGCTTGCGAGCCACAATTTCACCGTCAATTTGTTCTCGGCTTTATTTTTGTCCGGCGACAGCTCCCGCTCGTCCGTCAGTAATAGGCCGGCACCCTTAAGCCAGGATTGCACTTCTCCGTCACCAAATCCGAGGCGTCTGTGAGCGTGTTCAGTGCGCAAAAATTCCAATTCGTGAGGCGTGAAATCGACAATCAAAAGATGCCCACCGCGTCTTAAAAGACGCGCCGCTTCCTGAACCGCCTCGTCTGGATTTGCCAAGAAATGAAGCACATGATGGATGGTGACGAGATCGGTGCATTCGTCCGGAAAAGGTAACGAAAAAATGTCCCCATGACGCACATGACAATTATCTGTTTTCGATGTCTCAAGGTTCGACCGCGCCACTGCCAGCATCTCTCGACTGGAATCCACACCGATTCCGCGATCCACATGACAACTAAGCACTTGTAATACCCGTCCGGTTCCGGTGCCCAGATCGATCAGTTCGCGGACCGGCAAGTCGGCAACCATGTCGACCATGGCCAACTCAACTTCGTCTTCCGCCAATTGCAAGGCCCGAATGCGGTCCCACTCTTGTGCGTTGGCTCGAAAATAGACGGCGGCCGCCTCACTGCGTGCTTTCTTGATGGTTTCAAGTCGGGCCAAGTCACGCCCGATCACCGCATCATCGTGAGGTATCAGCTTCACAATGAGCTCCGCCAATGCCGCATTGTCGGGCATTTGGCGCGGCCCCGGAGGCGACATAAAGAGCCGACGATCGGCGAGCCGGTAAAACGCCCAAGTACCTTCCGGAAATCGTTCAACAAGGCCGGCTTCCGTCAGCAATCTCAAATGTCGGCTGACCCGCGGCTGGCTTTGCCCCAAGATCTGAGTGAGCTCGGTCACGGTCAGCTCATTGCCGGCCAACAGCCGCAATAGCCGAAGGCGCGTGGATTCGCCTGCGGCCCGGAGGCCGGAAATCAAGATGTCGAGCGGCGCATCCGCCATAGTGTTTTTTTGCCTATTCGAGCCAATCCGCCGGTTTTCAAACTTGTCACGGGACGGCAAAGAATTTTGGTCAACTACATAAACATATCTTTATGTAGTTATGCAACTAATCTTTGGGTGGTGAGGCGCCAAAAGCAGCCCTTAGCGGTAATTTTCGCGACTTTTGAGCAACAGGTGGCTCAATTTTGGTGAAACCCCGCAGGGGTTACTGGCTGTGATTTGTTGGCTATGCTAGCAATGTTAATCTTTTCCGGTTAACTGTTTTGAAGCGTAGATTAGGCTTTAATAGACATGTAGTTCCGCGTTGGGGGGGCTGCGACAATCTCCAGACGTCATCTACTGTTGGGTAATACTCAAGAATGATCACACCGGCATTTTTTCCAATTCCGCTGGCGCGCGAGGTGACCCTTCCATGAAGGCTCTTTTTCGCGTGATCGGTCTGCTCTTGATGGCGGTAATGCTCACGTTGGGAGGGTGCGCCACGTCTCCCACATCTGGTGACGGCGGCCTTGAGGACGGCACCAACGACCCATGGGAGCCGATGAACCGCAGGCTATTCAAAATCAATCAGGGCATCGATAAGGCGATAATTAAGCCGGCGGCACAGGGCTATGGAAAGCTACCGAGAAATACCAGGAATTCACTGCGCAATGTGGTGCGCAATCTGCGCGAGCCGGTCGTATTCGCAAATGATGTGCTGCAAGCCAAACCGATTACGGCGACCAAAACGGCCGCCCGATTTGTGCTTAATTCGACTTTCGGCCTGGCGGGCCTGATGGATGTGGCGACACAAATGGGTCTTGAATGGCACTCGGAGGATTTCGGACAAACCCTCGGCGTATGGGGCGTGCCGGAAGGACCTTATTTCTATGCACCCATATTGGGCCCGTTACCGCCCCGCGATCTCGTCGGCTATGTGGTCGATATTATAACCAATCCATTATTCTGGGTCGGTGAACCGGCCGCTGGTTACGTGCAGACAGGACGGATGCTTATCGACGGTATTGACGACCGGGAGCGGGTTTTAAATACACTGGACAATCTGGAAGAAACGTCGATCGATTTCTACGCAACTATTCGTAGTCTCTATCGACAGAATCGAAATTTCTTGATTCGAGACGGGGAAGACGAATTTGAGAATTTGCCTGATTTCGATCAGTTTCAATAGCGGAAATTGCCGAAATATGGCGGCAAAATCTCCTAAATTTGGACATTATTAAGGGGTAGTTTAGTTTGTTGTTGAGATGGAAGTTGGGATCAGAAGATATGTCTAGCGTGGTTCTTCGTTCGACTCCAAGGATTTGGAGTTTTATCCGTTTTACATTTGCCGCTTTGTTCTCCGTCGTTGCCATATGGTCGACTTCGGCACGAGCCGGTGACGATTTGGCAGCAGAAACGTTTATCAAAGGGCTTGCGAACGGGGCGATTGATATCTTGGGGAACGAAGGCACGTCACTTGACGCGCGCAAGCGGGCATTCTCCGACTTGGTGGTCGCCAACACCGATATTGAAGGTATCGGTTATTTCACATTGGGTCGCTACCGGCGCATTGCTACCGAAGCCGAACTCCAGGAATTTCTCGAATTGTTTGAGCAATACACCGCAAACTTTTATAAAACCCGTTTGGGCGATTATTCCGGTGAGCGATTGTCCGTCACCGGTTCTATCGCTCGCAGCACGAACGACATTATCGTAACCAGCGAATTACGCCTTGACAGATCGCCCAATCCCATTCCGTTGAATTGGCGTTTGGTGAAATCCGAAAAGAATTATGCGATCCGCGATCTCGAGGTTATGGGTATATGGCTTGGGATCGAACAACGTTCCCAATTCACATCGGTCATCGCTAACAATGGCGGGCGTTTCACTGCCCTTCTTGAGCGCTTGCGGACAAAAGTGTCTTCGGGCCAAGGATTGAGCACCGGTAGCGCTTCCCTTTCGACAAATCCGTAAGTATTAGAGCGCATTCACAAAAAGTGTACGCGGTTTTTGGGTTCGAATGCGCGATAAAACAAAGACCTAGAGCACGTTAGTGATTCCATCTTTTGTGAACGTGCTCTAGCCCCGGCTGAATTTCTTGAATTTGATTCGATGTGGCACCAGCGCTGCATCGCCCAAACGCCTTTTGCGGTCAGCTTCGTAATCTTGATAATTGCCCTCAAACCACTCCATATGACTATCGCCTTCAAAGGCAAGAATATGCGTTGCAATTCGATCTAAGAACCAGCGGTCGTGTGAAATGATCAGCGCACATCCGGCGAAATCCGCAAGACCATCCTCAAGCGCACGCAAAGTTTCCAGATCCAAGTCGTTGGTCGGCTCATCAAGCAGCAACACGTTGGCACCCGACTTCAACAATTTGGCCAGATGAACCCGATTGCGCTCGCCACCGGAGAGCTGACCCACCTTCTTCTGCTGATCGCCCCCCTTGAAATTGAATTGGCCGACATAGGCCCGGCTCGATACTTCGTGCTTGCCCAGCTCAATATTGTCCCGGCCGCCGGAGATCTCCTGCCAAACTGTCTTTTCCGCGTCCAATGAATCGCGACTTTGGTCGACGCAGGCAATATTTACGGTGTCTCCAATTCTGAGCGAGCCCTTATCGGCTTGTTCCTGCCCGGTCAGGATATTGAATAACGTGGTTTTGCCGGCCCCATTCGGCCCGATAATCCCGACGATGGCGCCCCGGGGTACTTTGAGGGAAAGATCGTCAATCAAAAGGCGGTCGCCAAAGCCCTTTGACAAATTTTTTATCTCAATGACCAACTCACCCAAACGCGGCCCCGGCGGTATGACGATTTGCGCGTTACCGACCCGTTCCTGTCCGGCTTGGTTAAGCAGATCTTCATAGGCCCGCAAACGCGCCTTGCTTTTCGCTTGGCGTGCCCGAGGGGACGCATGTACCCAGTCAAGCTCGCGGGACAGTGAACGTCGTCGCGCTTCTTCCTGTTTGCCTTCCGTTGCCAGCCGCGCCTGCTTTTGTTCGAGCCAAGAAGAGTAATTTCCTTGCCAAGGAATGCCGAGCCCCCGGTCAAGTTCAAGAATCCAGCCTGTGACATTGTTCAAAAAGTAACGATCATGAGTGACGAGAATGACAGCGCCCTTATAGGCGCGCAGATAATGCTCGAGCCAAGCTACGGATTCTGCATCCAAATGGTTGGTCGGCTCGTCAAGAAGCAGGAGATTGGGCTGTTCGAGCAATAGCCGGCAAAGCGCCACCCGCCGGCGTTCACCCCCCGATAAGTTAGCCACGGCCGTATCGCCCGGGGGACAGCGCAGGGCGTCCATCGCCATCTCGACTTTCGAGTCGAGATCCCACGCTTCGGCGGCATCAATTTGTTCCTGTATATCCGCCTGCTCTGCAAGAACCGCATTCATTTCGTCATCATCCATCGGTTCGGCAAATTTGGCCGATATGTCGTTGAACCGATCAAGCAATGACTTTTGATCCGCAACCCCTTCTATGACATTTCCAAAAACATCCTTATTCGGATCAAGCTCAGGTTCCTGCGGCAAATATCCCACCTTGGCACCGTCAACCAGACGAGCTTCACCGGTATATTCGGAATCAAGTCCGGCCATTATTTTGAGCAAGGTCGACTTGCCGGATCCATTGACGCCGATGACGCCAATCTTTGCATCGGGAAAGAAACTCAAATGAATGTCTTTCAAGATCTGCTTCCCGCCGGGAAACGTCTTCGACATATGTTCCATCTGAAAAACGTATTGGTAGCTCGACATGATTCTTCTCCGCCGCCCGCCCCCTTTGTGGACCTATCAAAAGGGCAGTTCTTTTAGCCCACCGACCCGAAAGACACAATGATTGCAATACACTTTGCCATGGAAAAAACACAAAATTTCCTTATTGGATCACCACATGTAACAATGCAAAGCCATATGCAAGATTGTAGAGCCAAGCGCAAAAGCGGAAAGCCGGAGCATACAGAGTGAGTTACGTCAAGAATACGTTGGGCCAAGGGGAACAAGTCCTCTATTTGGCCAAATATCATTGGAGCTACACCCTTATTGCACTCCTTACCCTGCTGTCGTTGGGCATCCTTCTAATTGGCGTGGTGATTTTCCTTTATATGATGATCCGCAAGTGGACGACGGAAATTGCCGTCACCAACGAGCGGTTCGTATTTAAGACTGGGTGGATTTCTCGCCGCACCCAAGAAGTGAGTCTTCAAAGAATTGAAGAAGTAAATCTGTATCAAAGTTTTCTAGGGCGCCTTTTAGGCTATGGACGCTTGCGCCTTCACGGCACTGGCGTGGGAGTCATCGAATTACCGAACATCGACAATCCCCTCGAATTGCGCCGGCAAATCACCAATGCGAAAGGTACGACAGCGCTCAAAGAGTTTTAGGGTGACGCACATTCACTCGGCGCGATGCTTTACCAATCTTCAAGCAAACGCCCAAAGCCATGTAACTTGTCATTGATACCGTTGATGCGTAAGGCCTGCCAATAGGTCGCCGCATTGATGGCAATGACCGGCTTTTCGAGCCATTGTTCAGCTTCGGCTGCGACCCGCACGCAGGCGAGATTCGTGCCGCATTGAATAATCGCATCGACATCGAGGTCGTTGAGTTTCTTTATGGCATTTCTAAGTCTATCCGGGGGTTCGTGCGCGATGAGCACCGGGCTGGCACTTTTCAAGCCAATCACCTTAACCACGTCGTAGCCAATCTCGGTGAAGAATTGCTCGACCTGCCGGTCCCCCACGGGCATGTAGGGCGTCAACACGCCGATCCGTTTGATCGGTTTTTCCGATCCATAGGCTTTGAGGGCGGCTTCACAGGCATGAGACCCCAGGGTCACGCCGACACCCGATCTTGCCTGTAAGCGATTGCGCAATTGTTCCGCACCCCCTGCGCCATCCCAAAACGTTTCCGCCGAAACACCCAAAATAACGAAGCCCGGATCGCACGTCATGACACGGTCGAGCGCGTCCATGGTGGATTCGCGAATATTCTCAATCAATTTCTCGAAATCCGCATCATTATCGATCGGGCTATCGGCGATCCACATTCGGCAAAAATGATTGGTGACACCGCGCGGTTGCATCCAAGCATATTCCGGTTCGACACTGGTATTGGTCGAGGGCGCTAAGACGCCAAATTTGATCCGCCAGCCGAGTGTGTCGACCATGTTCACTCTCCTACATCGAATTTGTCATTGGCAAGTGACCCCACTCTACCGTCATTACTCGGTCCACAGACGGCCAAATTGTGTCGCGACCGCCTGTTCATAGGGCACAGGGCCCGGCATCAATCCCAAGTCTTGAACAAATTGGTGAACGCTGGCGACGACTTTCTCCGATATCACCGGATCATAATAGGGTAAATCGCGCCGTAGCACATCGTCGATCATACTTGCCTCCTGCGCAGGGAACCACTTTTCCGCAACCTGGGTGGCACGTTCGGGATGGGCCACAAGAGCACGCTGGACCTTGACCATCGCGCGTACAGCCGCCGCCACAATAGCCGGATCCCCTTCAATCAAGCGATCCGGCGCAATCAAGGCGGCAAACGTAAAATCACGCGCAACCGATGGACCCTCACCACGCCGCACATCGAGAACCATGTTCCCGACACCACTGCGCACCGCAATTTCGGCACCAATGCCGTTGGCCCAAAAACCATCGAGCAGACCGTCTTCCAGTGCTTTGGCTGCTTGCACGCCGAAAGAAACACCTGCCGCGGCCGCGCCGGGTACCGGACCGATCTGTACGTCATCTTTGTCTACGTCGATATTCGCTGCGGCGAGAAGACCGCGCAATCCTTGATCCACCAACGGTGCCGCCCCAATGCGCAGACCCTTGATTCCATTCAGATCGCCGCGTGCCACGCCCAGATCGGAACGCAACACCAAGAACCAATACATGTGCTGCGCCACAGCGGCGACCAGCTTAGCGCCGTGATATTCGGGAAAGACCTGGGGCACGGCGTGCGCCGTCCCGACCACGAAATCGCACGCCTCGTCGCTCATGAGTTCCAGGCACTTGGTCACCGGATAGACATGCTCAAGGGTCATATCCAGACCTTCTTCCCTAAAAAAGCCCAGTTCGACGGCCGCGATGGCCGGAAAATAAGAATTGCTGACAAGATCGGGTATCAAAATTTTCATGGCCAGATCTCCTGTGGCGTCCCCCATCTATGGTCTTTCCGGTTTTGATGGAATCAAAACCTGACCCTAAGTTGTTGTTTTATCGTGTTTCCGGACGGAAAACCGGTGGCCACTTTTCCTGGAAACACTCTACGATACAGGGCCGTTCTCGACGTACTTGTTGCGTAAGAGTAGTGGTGGCTTCAAGGAGATATTCGCTTCGGTTCCAAACACGAAAATCTCCATCGCCCCAAGACCCTGATTTTCCGCCGTTTGGCCGGCTCCGATCTGTCCCGGCGGACCGCAGGGAGAACGAGGCATTTTTTTTGGCCGCGATCCTTGACAGAGGCTCAAGCCGCGCCTATTTGTGCGCCATCTGTTAGCACTCGATTTAGATGAGTGCTAACGGGGAGGCTGGGATATAAATCAAGAAAAACCCCTGGATTCTCCCATTTCTGCAACCTGAAACCAGCATTATGAGAGGAGAGTCACGAATGAAATTTCGTCCTCTACATGACCGCGTCCTCGTCCGCCGGATCGAGGAAGACGACACAACCGCGGGCGGCATCATCATTCCCGATACGGCCAAGGAAAAGCCTCAAGAAGGTGAAGTCTTAGCCGCCGGTTCTGGAAATAAAGCCGAAGACGGCACCGTCACAGCCCTTGA